>NZ_JBIIVN010000092.1:0-10151 GCF_044339385.1 Collimonas sp.
GCGGCATATCACACTTGGGACCCACAGACACCTCGACAATATTTGCAAGAAATTGAATAGAAATATTCCATGTTCTTGCAAATTCCGCAACCGCTTTTGAGGCATCGGGCCCCGCCAACATTGGGGGATGGGGTTGTTCAGGGGCGACTATTTATCGGTTTATCCCGGGCGCAATCAAATTTACACTGGGCGTATCCTTCTTCGATAAATAGCGCACATGTCCGCCACCAATCTGCACTGTATGCTGGCGCCCCTACTGGGCGCCGGGCAGGCCAGCCGACTCTCCGATCTGTTGCTGATCCCCGAGAGTACGTTGCGGCCGCGTTCCAGCACCATCTCCAGAATCGAGATTGCACAAGCGTTGAACATGTTGCTGTTCGAAAAACTGCTGAAAGCTATCCCGCAGGGCAACGAGTACGTGCAGGATGCAGTCGGCGCCGGCAACAAGATCCGCTTCGATCATGGCGCCTTACGCACCGTGCTGGGCCCGAGCACGGGCATGCTGCCCGCCGGTGAAACGGCTTTTACGCGCATCTTGCTGCCGCTCGGCTATTATCTCAACGGCGTCTATCCATTGCTACGGATCAGCATGACGGGCCGCGCCTACACGCATCGGGACGATCCGGAAGAGATCGCTCAGTTCTTCCTGAGCGAACTGCATCCTGGACAGTTTTCCGCCGCATTTCAGGCGACTGTCGACCGGGTTTTGTCGACCTCGCAAGATCCGCTTGATCCGCACTCGGTGCGGTTGCTGCAACAGCTGGCTGTAGAGACAGCCTTGCCGCTGGCCGACGCGCTGACGCTGCTGTCGGTGCTGGTGCGCTGTTTCGATCGCCAGCACGAATTGCTCAGCGTCGCCGAATATCGGATCTTGCTGGCTGAATCGGCCGAAATGGCCTGGATTTCGACCGAAGGCAATGCCTTCAATCACGCCACCGACCGCGTCGCCGATGTCGCGCAGGTGGCCGCGGCGCAGCGTGCGCTGGGGCGCAGCATCAAGGACAAGATCGAAGTCTCCGCTAACGGCCGGGTGCGGCAGACCGCGCTGCGCGCCAGCATGGTATCGCGGCCGATGCGCGACGATAACGGCAAGTTGGTCGAGATGCAGGTACCGGGATCGTTCTATGAGTTCATCTCGCGCGAGCGCTATCTGGAGGCAAACAGCCAGACCAGCAAGCTGGATCTGAGCTTCGACAGCGGCAACGCGCAAGGGATTTTCAAGATGACCGCTACGGCAGAGAACGCAGAGTACGCAGCGCAAGCCAGTCCGGCAGTCAAGCCAACGACCGCACGTGATGAGTGATAAAGCGGCTGATAACACTACCGATAGCCCGCCCCGCCGATAACCCCGCCGATAGCTCCAGTAATAACCCAAGCGACATCATCACTGCGCAACGGCGCAGCGCAGAGCACGCTAAAAAGCGGCCCGAAAAGCCGCGCGTTTGCTATGTTTGCTATAGTGCCAGCTCGGCTGCACATACCAACCCGCTGACCACAAAAATGCGCAGATTCATCCCCTCCACCTCGTGTCTGATCGCCTTCGACACGGCGGCCCGCCACCTGTCGTTCACCAAAGCCGCCAATGAGTTGCATATGACGCAAGGCGCGGTGAGCCGGCAGGCGGCGATCCTCGAAGCGTATCTGGGGGGGGTGAAGCTGTTCGAGCGCATCAACCGACGTTTGATCCTGACCGAGGCCGGGGTCGAATACGCCCGCCAGGTCGCCGCTACGCTCAAACAGATCGAGATGGCGACCTTCCAGGTGATGGCGCAAAAAAATTCCGGCGGCGTGCTCAACCCGGCCACCCTGCCGACCTTCGGCGTGAAATGGCTGATTCCGCGCCTGGCCGGGTTCAATGCCGCCCATCCCGAGGTGATCCTCAATCTGAGCACCGAGGTATTGCCGTTCGATTTCAATAGCCGGCTGGTGGATGCGGCGATCCATTTCGGCGAGCCGAACTGGCCCGGCGCGGTCATGGTGCGGCTGATGGGAGAAGAAGTTCTGCCGGTCTGCAATCAGGAACTGGGTTATCGGATCAAGTGCATTAAAGACCTGAGCGAGATGACGTTATTGCAACACACCACCCGCCCGCAAGCCTGGCAGGACTGGTTCAGCCGGGTTGGCGTGGCTTGCCCGGATGCGCTTTCCGGGCCGCGCTTCGAACAACTGTCGATGGTAATCCAGGCCGCTGCCGCCGGACTCGGCGTGGCGCTGATGCCGAAATTTCTGGTGGAAACCGAGATCGCTCTGGGCCAGTTGCATGTGCCTTTCCCGTTTGCTGTCAAGAGCCCGCAATCCTATTACCTGACCTATCCTGAAAAAAACGCCAGCAAGGCGGCGCTGCTGAAATTTCAGCAATGGATTCTGGGCGAGCTGCCGGACGCCTGAGCTGCCATGCCAATGCGGCGAACCAGGCTGGCGTTGCATGATCAAAGGTAATGATGTCCTGATATTTTTTGATTTTAAGAAAGCACGCCTTATTCCTTATACTCGAAGCCATCACCGACAGCAGTTCGCCCACCAGGCGGCACACGGATCGGCACCTGAACCTCGTAAAGGACAACATGACGTACCTCTCCACTCTCTTCGCTGAACTCGGTTTCGATTGCTCGGCCCATGCCGGCGACGATCTCCATTCGCGTTCGCCGCGCGATGGCGCTGCGCTGGCATCGCTGCGCGCCCATACCGTGACGGAAACCGAAGCCGCCATCCAGCATGCCCGGCAAGCCTATGAAAAATGGCGCGTGGTGCCGGCGCCGGTACGTGGTGAACTGGTGCGCATTCTGGGTGAGGTGCTGCGCCAACACCGTGAACCGCTGGGCAAGTTGGTGACGCTGGAATCGGGCAAGATCCTGTCGGAAGGCATCGGCGAAGTACAGGAAATGATCGATATCTGCGATTTTGCGGTCGGCCTGTCACGCCAGTTGTACGGCCTGACCATCGCCTCCGAACGTCCAGGTCACCGGATGATGGAAACCTGGCATCCGCTAGGCGTCTGCGGCGTTATTACCGCGTTCAATTTCCCGGTTGCGGTGTGGGCCTGGAATGCCGCGCTGGCGCTGGTGTGCGGCAATGCCGTGATTTGGAAACCATCGGAAAAAACCCCGCTGGCGGCCTTGGCCGTGCATGCGTTGTATGAACAGGCCGTGGCGCGCTTTGCGCAACAGCGCCCCGATCTGCTGCCGGCAAACCTGTGTCAGGTGGTGCTGGGCCGCGCCGAGATCGGCGCCACCTTGTCGGCCTCGCCACTGGTGCCGCTGATCAGCGCTACCGGCAGCGTGCGCATGGGCCGCAACGTCGCCACCACCGTCGCCGCACGCCTGGGCCGCAGCTTGCTCGAACTGGGCGGCAATAACGGCATGATCGTCACGCCCAGCGCTGATTTGAGCCTGGCCTTGCGCGCGATCACGTTCTCGGCGGTCGGCACCGCTGGCCAACGCTGCACCAGCTTGCGCCGCCTGTTGGTCCATAGCAGCATTTATGACGACGTGATCAGCCGCATCGAACGCATCTACGCCAGCGTCAAAGTTGGCGATCCGCTGGATGCCGACACCCTGGTCGGCCCGCTGGTCGACCAGCAAGCGTTCGAGGCGATGCAAAGCGCATTGCAGCAGGCTAAAGCCGAAGGCGGCGTGGTCACAGGCGGTGAACGGATAGCGGTCGGCGCTGGCGAAAACGCGTATTACGTACGCCCTGCCCTGGTACGCATGCCGCAGCAAAGCGACATCGTGCATCACGAAACCTTCGCGCCTATCCTGTATGTGCTGCGCTACGAAAACTTTGACGAGGCGGTGCGCCTCAACAATGCAGTGCCGCAGGGGTTGTCGTCGGCGATTTTCACTAACGACGTGCGCGAAGCGGAAGCCTTCATGTCCGCCAGCGGCAGCGATTGCGGCCTGGCCAACGTCAACATCAGCACCAGCGGCGCGGAAATCGGCGGCGCGTTCGGTGGCGAAAAGGAAACCGGCGGCGGCCGTGAATCCGGTTCCGATGCCTGGAAGACGTATATGCGTCGAGCCACCAACACCATCAACTACAGCCGCACCTTGCCATTGGCGCAAGGGGTGAAATTTGATATCGATTAAAACGCAAAAAGAGGCGGCAGCGTCAAGCCAGGATCGATAAACGTTGACCGCTCTGCCCCCTCACCGAGACGCCGCCGTCATTCCCGCGCACGCGAGGATGACGGCGCGGCAGGTTTTGCCAGCGAGTTGCTCTTTATATCTTCAGCAATGTCGGTGACCGTTGTTGCAGGATATCTTCCATCCGTACCTGGATCGCGTGCTTCATTTCAGGATGGGTCAGGATATAAAAACGCTCGGCAGCAATCGCGTCGAACACATCGCTTACTACCTGGCTTGCCGGGATGCCGTTCTCAACCGCTTGCAGCACCGCCATGCCGACTTTTGCCGCCACCGGATCGATGGCAGAACCTGCTTGTTTGCCGTCACTGCGATTGCGTTCCGAATGACCGATGTCGGTCTTTACCCAACCGGGGCACAATACGGATACCTTGATCTTTGAATGGCGCAATGCCAGGTCGTGATGCAGCCCTTCCAATAAGCTTACTAGCGCATGCTTGCTGGCGTTATAGCTAGCCAGACTGGGCTGAGAGGTGAGGCCCGCCATCGAGGCGGTGTTGACGATATGCCCTTCCTCGCCGTGCTTGAGCATAGTGGGGATGAAGGCGCGCAACGCATGGGTGACGCCATAGAAATTGACGCCCATGACCCAATCCCAATCTTTCTGCGTAGTTTCCCAGGCCGGTCGCGCAACCGCGACACCGGCATTGTTGACCAGCAGGTGGACATTGCCGAATTGTGCAAAGGCCTTGGCTGCCAGCGCATTGACCTGCTCCGCGCTGGCAACGTCGGTCGGCACACCGAGGGCTGCGATGCCCTGTGCCCTGAACTCTGCCACCGTGGCTTGCAGTTTGGCGGCGTTGATATCGGCCAGCAGCAGTTGCATGCCCTCTGCCGCCGCGCGCAGCGCGATGCCCTTGCCGATGCCTTCTGCAGCGCCGGTGATGACTGCTATCTTGCCTTGTAAGTTCTTCATTTTAATTTTCTCATCCGTTCTTCACTCAACAAATAGCCGCCGTCGACATTCAGGCAAACACCTGTGGTGTAACTGGCTGCCAGCGAGACCAGATACAGCACTGCGCCGGCCATTTCAGACGGCTGCGCAACACGGTTCATCGGGATGTGTTGCAAGGCTTGTTTCAGGATCGCTGGATTGTCGATCAGTGCAGCGGCGAATTTGGTTTCGGTGAAACCCGGCAGCAACGCGTTGACGCGCACGCCGCTGGCCGCACATTCCTTGGCGAAGGCTTTAGTCATCGAAATTACCGCCGCCTTGGTAATCGAGTAGATACCCTGGAACACGCCGGGCGTGACGCCATTAACCGAGGCGACGTTGACGATCGCGCCGCCGCCGTTCTGCGCCATCAATTTAGCGCCATACGACGACATGAAAAAATAGCCGCGAATATTCACATCGACGGTTTTCTGAAAAGCGCCGAGGTCGGTCTCAACGATGGGCCCGAAATGCGGGTTGGCGGCGGCATTATTGACCAGAATATCGAGCCGCCCATGTTTGTCGGCAAGCGCTTGAAAGATCGCTTCTATCTGCGCCATCTCACCGATGTGGCAAGCCATGGTTTCGGCCGAGCCGCCGGCGGCCACAATCGCCGCTACCACTTTTTCACAAGCCTCGGCTTTGCGGCTCGAGACGATCACATGCGCGCCGTGCTGCGCCAGCAGCCTGGCGATCGCTTCACCGATACCGCGGCTGGCGCCGGTGACCAGTGCGATCTTGCCGTTGAGGTCAAAAATGGCTGTGCTTGTCATGTTTTCTGTCTCCGTTTAATTGCGTAACCTGGTGCGCTATCGATAGCTCACCAGCGTGGCATCGCGTGCGCTTTCAAGATGCGCAAAACTGTTCAGGTAACTCAGGCTGAGGCGCCCCGGGCGGTATTGCAATTTGGTGACGCCGGTGTTGACCAACGACCAGTTCAATTCAAAAATCTGCTGATCGGGAATCGCCAGCAACTGCTGGCAAATCGCGCTGATCGGGCCGCCTGAAGTAAACACCCAGGCCGATTGAGCGCCGCCGATTCGCTCCAGAACCCGCGCCAACGCAGCGTTACAACGCGCTTTGAATTGCGACCAGGTTTCACCGTAATCGGCATCGTGTTTGCCGCCTACCCAGCGTGCCACCGCCTTGGCAAAAATCTGCTGGAATGCGCGCGCCGGATTCTCTTGCTGCGCCAGGTAAGCCGCCAGCACAGCACGCTCGGCAAACTCGGGCCTCAAGCGCAGCAGCAGTTGCTGGTAATCGAACTCGTCGAAGCCACGATCCTGCAACTGCTGGTGCGCATTCACCGCATTGACAGCACCGGCGCCATCAGCCAGCGACAGCGCTGCCAGACAAGCCGCGCTGCTTTGCTGATGACGACGATGGCTGCCGGTGATGAGCAACGGTATGTGCCGCCCGGTCTGCGCCAGCCACTGTCCCAGCAGTGCCGACTGGCGCAGACCTAGTGCAGATAATTGATCATAGTCCGCCGCGCCAAAGCTGGCCTGACCGTGGCGCACCAGGTAGATTGCTGCACTCATATGGCCGGCTGCGCGATCAGCTTGTTGCAGCGCTGTTCCAGATAATTGGTAAAGTCAATAAAAGATGCGAACTGCGGATTCCTGGTCTGGCCGTGATGGAAGCGGTAGTAGATTTGCTGGACGATCACGGCCAGCCGGAACAAGCCGTAGATTTCATAGAAATCGAAATGATCGGTGCGGAAACCGGTTTTTCCGGCATAGTAGGCCACCACTTCTTTGCGCGTCAGCATGCCCGGCAGATGGGTGGGCTGGCGTCGCATCTGCTTGAACTGCGCTTCGTCGTCGGCCTGCACCCAATAGGCCAGCGTGTTGCCAAGATCCATCAGCGGATCACCGAGCGTCGCCATTTCCCAGTCCAGCACGCCGATGACTTGCAGCGGATCGTCAGGATTCAACACTACGTTATCGAACCGGAAATCGTTATGAATCAGGCAGGTGGCGACGTCATTGGCCGGCATCTGGTCGGCCAACCAGCGCATCACCGGTTCGAAATCGACCGCGTTATCGGTGCGCGCTTTGCGATAACGCTCGCTCCAACCGGATATCTGCCGTCGCACGTAGCCCTCGCCTTTACCCAGATGCGCCAAGCCTGCTGCCTGGTAATCGACCTGATGCAGCGCGATCATCTTCTCGATCACGTTCAGGCATAGCTGGCGCGTCTCGGCCGCGCTCAGCAGCAAACCGTCAGGCAGCTTGTCGCGCAGGATAATGCCGCGCAGCCGCTCCATCACATAGAAATCACTGTCCATCACGCGGCGCTCCTGGCAGGTCGCCAGCACCTTGGGCACATCGGGATAGACCGGCTTCAGTTCGGTCATGATATTAGCTTCGCGCAGCATGTCATGCGCTGACCTGGCCTTGGCGCCGAACGGCGGGCGACGCAAGATAAGTTCGCGGTTGGCGTAACTGAGCAGGTAAGTCAGGTTGGAGGCGCCGCCGACAAACTGGCTGATCGTCGGCATGCCCTCAAGACTGCTGTCAACACCTTTCAGGAAGGCGTGAACCGCAGCGATATCCAATTCTTCGCCGCTGCGCACCGCGCCGGCCTGGTCGATCAGGCTCATGCAGACTCTCCTTGTGCGGCAAATTTAGCGGCTTGCGCTTGCAGTTCCAGCTTGGCGATCAACGCGCGGTGCACCTCATCCGGCCCATCTGCGAGGCGCAGCACACGGGCATAGGCAAACAATGCGGTCAGCGGCAAATCGTCGCAAAGACCGGCGCCGCCGTGGATCTGAATCGCCTGATCGATCACCAGTTGCGCCACGCTTGGCGCTACCACCTTGATCTGCGAAATTTCGCTGATTGCCGCCTTGGCGCCAACGGTATCCATCATCCACGCCGCCTTCAAGGTCAGCAAGCGCGATTGCTCAATCGCCATGCGCGCGTTGGCGATAATGTCAGCATTGCCGCCGAGATCGGCCAGCGGCTTGCCAAAGGCGGTACGCGTCAAGGCCCGCTTGCACAACATTTCCAGCGCCACTTCGGCAGCGCCGAGCGCACGCATGCAGTGGTGAATGCGGCCTGGTCCGAGGCGGCCTTGAGCGATTTCAAAACCGCGCCCCGGACCGGCGATGATATTTGCCAGCGGCACCCGAACATTGGTGAAACTGACTTCGCCATGGCCGTAAGGCTCATCGAGCGCACCGAATACCGGCAACATCCTTTCGATTTTCAGACCGGCCGCTGAGATCGGCACGATGACCATCGAATGGCGCGCATGTCTGGGGCCGTCAGGATAAGTCAGGCCCATGAAAATCACGAACTTGCAGTGCGGATGGCCGATGCCGGTACTCCACCATTTGCGGCCGTTGAGCAGCACCTGGTCACCGTCGATCAATGCGGTGGCGCGCATGTTGGTGGCGTCGCTGGAGGCGACCTCAGGTTCGGTCATACAGAATGCCGAGCGGTACTCTCCAGCCAGCAACGGCTTGAGCCATTGCTCTTGTTGCTCGGGCGAGCCGTATTTGGCCAACACTTCCATGTTGCCGGTATCGGGAGCGTTGCAGTTGAAGACTTCGGGCGCGATGAATGAACGGCCCATGATTTCGGCCAGCGGAGCGTAATCAGTGTTGCTCAGTCCGGCACCCCATCGATCATCCGGCAGAAACAGATTCCACAAGCCGGCTTGCTTGGCTTTGGCCTTCAAGGCCAGCATCACCGGCGGCACATGCCACGGCAGCGGTCCGCGTTTCAATTGACTGAAATACTCAGCTTCAGCCGGCAAGAGTTGCTCGCGCATGAACGTATTGAGCCGTTCGATATAGTTGCGCGCCTTCGGCGAACAGGCAAAATCCATGGCGTCCCCGGCTGTTGAATAGTTCTGCCAAGTGTGCCGCAGTGGCTATAATTCATCAAATGAATGATTTATATAAGCAATAATTAATTTCATGCATATCAGCCGCATCGATCTCAACCTGTTTGTGGTGCTCGACACCATCTACGCCGAAGGTAACATCACCCGTGCGGCGAAGGTGCTCAGCCTCACCCAACCGGCAGTCAGCCACGCGCTGGCGCGGCTGCGCGACTTGCTGGGCGATCCGTTATTCGTTCGACAAGGCAGCAGTATGTTGCCAACGCCGATGACGCGCTCATTGATCGGCCCGGTGCGGCAGGCATTGCAAACCTTAGAAGCCAGCGTCAAGCACGGCAATCAGTTCGATCCGGCGACCACCCAGCGCAGTTTCAACCTGGGCCTGCCGGGCGTATTGGAGGCGCGCTTGCTGCCGCCGCTGATGCAACTGCTGCAAGCCAGGGCACCGATGATTAGCATCAATTCAGTACGGGTGGAGAGACGGCAACTGGAGTCGGAGCTGGCCGCCGGTACGCTCGACATCGCCGTCGATGTGCTATTGCAGCGCCCCGGCGAAATCCGCAGCACGCCGCTATCGCACGATACGTTAGTGGTAGTAGCGCGCCGCGATCATCCTGCATTGAAAAAAGGGCTGGACCTGGAAACCTACCTGGCGCAAGGGCACATCCTGGTCTCCTCACGCCGCAGCGGCGCTGGCGCAGAAGACGTAGAACTGGCACGCATCGGTCGCCAACGCCAGATTAGCCTGCGCTGCCAGCACTACTTCGCAGCCTGCCAGGTGGTCAGCAATTGCAACCTGCTCACCACCATGCCCAAGCACTACGCCCAGATCGCCAACATCAATCTGCCGAACCGGATTTACCCGCTCCCGCTACCGACACCGCCGCTGGATGTCTACCTGTACTGGCACCAAAACGCCGAACCGGATGCGGCGAATCGGTGGTTGCGTGGGGTGTTGGGAGAGTTGTTTTTGGGGCAGGGACAAGCGGGAAGTGCGGCCGCGCAATAACGGGAGATGCGCCGCTGTATTTACTCCGTGGTTCGTTAAATGGGGTCAGAGTAATTTTCGCAAAGAACCGCGAAAAAAAACTCTGACCCCATTTAATTGCACGGAAGTGGTTTTGACGTTGACGTTGACGTTGACGTTGACGTTGACGTTGACGTTGACGTTGACGTTGACGTTGACGTTGACGTTGACGTTGACGTTGACGTTGACGTTGACG
>NZ_JBIIVN010000093.1:0-10150 GCF_044339385.1 Collimonas sp.
CAACGGCAGCATTCGACGCTTGGCTATCGTTCACCCTGCCAGTATTTAGATGACTGGCTCACTGAGCAACATCAGGAAAAACAGGCGGCATAAAAGCCACCTGTTGGAAGACAAAAAATCGAGGGAAGCTCAACATCAGGAAAAACAGGCGGCATAAAAGCCACCTGTTGGAAGACGAAAAATCGAGGGAAGCTCATCCTATATGCACTTATTGTATTTGCATTGCGGATAATTATCGATTACCAGTCTTAGGTAAGTTACTGCTCGCTGCTTTTCTTGCGTGCCGCCAGCTCGCTGGTCGCGTCGGCGAACTGCCGGTAAAGCGCGGCCAGATGAGGTTGCTGCTGCAGCGCCTGCTGATGATGTGCTACGGTAGCAATATCGCCGCGCGCAATCGGGCCGCTCAAGGCCGCAGCGGGGCCGAGCCGGAAGGCGTTGGCGGCGCTCTCGCACAGCAAGGGTTCGATCAGCTTCAGCGCCAATTCAGGCGGGATGCCGGCGGCAACATACGTTTGTCGCGCGACATCGACCAACGTCACCAGATAGTTGGAGGCGAACACCGCGGCGGCATGGTAAAGGGTTTTTTGTTCAGGCTGAATCGATACCAGTTGCGCACCGATGGCGCTGAAGGCCTGGCCGAGAATATCGAGGGCGTCAGCGTCACCTTCGCTGCCGCACCAGGTC
This sequence comes from Collimonas sp., assembly GCF_044339385.1. NCBI lineage: Bacteria > Pseudomonadati > Pseudomonadota > Betaproteobacteria > Burkholderiales > Oxalobacteraceae > Collimonas > Collimonas sp. The sequence continues at coordinate 685 of NZ_JBIIVN010000093.1, forward strand.
CCCGTAAAATCGGTCGCCACTTGTTGAGGGTCGGCGAAACTGCGGATCGGATGGACGCTGGCGACCGCTGCGCCGCATGCGACGGCGGCCTGCAGTGCCAGTGAGGACAACGCGCCGCTGCAATGAAACACGATACTGCCCGCTTGCAGTTTGCCGGCAGCGGCCAAGGTTCGGCAACAGGCGGCAATCTGATCGTCGCCAACGCCGATCAGGTACACATCGGCAGGGCGCAAATCGGCGTAGCTGGCCACTGCCGTGCCGCCGCCGATGAACGTAATCGCCTGTTGCGCGCTGGCGGCGGAGCGGTTCAGGATATCGAGCAGGACAAAACCATTCTGCGTGTGCCACAGGCGGCCCAGCGTGCGGCCGAGCTTGCCGCAACCGATGATGCTCAGCGTAGCGGGCTGGCGTTGAGCGGCGCCGCTGTCCGGATATGCTAGTTGCCCAACTGCTCCAGTGCTTCCTGCTGTTCCAGCCATTCGGCCTCCAGTTGCGTCAGTTCCTTGGCATAAAACGCCTGATCGGCCAACAGCGTAGCCAATTCCTTTTTCTTGTCCTTGTCGTAGATTTCCGGGTCGGCCAGACGCGTATCTACCGTGGTCTTTTGCGCACTGCGCTTGGCGATTTGTTCATCGAGCCGCTTGATACGGGCCTCGATGGGTTTTTCTGGGCCGCCAGTTTTTGACGGGCATCTGCTTCCTGGCGTTTTTGTTCGCGCCGGTCGGCACTGTCGACGGTCACTGTCGGCGCTACCGCACTGGCAATTTTTGCCTTGCTGCCGGTTTTCGGCAATGCTGCCGCATCGGTGATATTGGCGACGCCGTTCTTGGCTGCCAGCTTGGTCTTGAACAGCCAGTCCTTGTAATCGTCGAGATCGCCGTCGAACGGCGCTACCTTGCCGTCGGCGACAATGATGAATTGATCGGTCGTGGCGCGCAACAGATGGCGATCATGGGAGACGAGCACCAAGGTGCCCTCGAACTGCGCCAGCGCCATGGTCAGCGCCTCTCGGGTTTCCAGGTCCAGATGGTTGGTCGGTTCATCCAGTAGCAGCAGGTTGGGGCGCTGCCAGACGATCAGCGCCAGCGCCAGTCGGGCTTTTTCGCCACCGGAGAACGGCGCAATCGAGCTGGTCACCATCGTGCCGTTGAAATTGAAGCTGCCGAGGAAATTGCGCAGTTCCTGCTCACGCACGGTTGGCGCGATCTTGCCCATGTGCCACAGCGGGGATTCATCGTGGCGCAGCATTTCCACCTGATGCTGGGCGAAGTAGCCGATCGACAAGCCTTTGCCGAACTGCGCCTCACCGCGCAGCGGCTTGAGTTCTTCGGCGATGGTCTTGATGAAGGTTGATTTACCGGCGCCGTTGACGCCCAACAGGCCGATGCGCTGGCCAATCTGCAGCGAGAAATTAATGCCGGAGACGATCACTTTTTCGCTGACTTCATGACTGGTTTCGCTTTCGGTACGATAGCCGGCGCTGACATCTTCCATCACCAGCAGCGGGTTCGGCGCGCTCAGCGGCACCCGAAACTCGAACGAAAACTCGGCAGCGGCGAGCAACGGCGCCAGTTCTTCCATCTTGGCCAATGCCTTCATCCGGCTTTGCGCCTGGCGTGCCTTGCTGGCCTGGGCCTTGAAGCGGTTGATGAAAGATTCCAGATGGGCGCGCTGGCGCATCTGCTTTTCCAATGTGCCGGCAGCCAGTTCCAGTTGTGCCGAGCGCTGGCGCTCGAACGACGAATAGTTGCCGGAGTAGCGCTTCAGCTTGCGCTCATCGATATGCACGATAACGTTCACCACGCCGTCCAGGAAATCGCGATTATGGGAGATGATGATCAGCGTGCCGGGATAACGCTTGAGCCAGTCTTCCAGCCAGATGATGGCATCCAGATCCAAGTGGTTGGTCGGCTCATCAAGCAGCAGCAGGTCGGATGGACACATCAGCGCTTGCGCCAGGTTCAGGCGCATGCGCCAGCCGCCCGAGAAGCTGGCCACCGGCTGATCCATCTGCGCCAGTGAAAAGCCGAGGCCGGTTAGCAACTGTTCGGCGCGCGAACGCACGGTGTAGGCATCGGCATCGGCCAGCGCACTGTACAGCTCGCCGATCAGGATGCCGTTGGAACTGCTTTCGGGTTCGCTCTCCAGGAACGCCAATTCTTCTTCCAGGCGGCGCAGTGTGACATCGCCGTCAATTGCGTATTCAATCGCCGAACGATCCAGCGCAGGGGTTTCCTGGGCCACGTACGCCATGCGCCACTTCGATGGAAAATCGATCTCGCCCTGATCGGCGTGCAACTCACCGCGCAGCAGTCCGAACAGGCTTGGCTTGCCGGCACCGTTGGCGCCGATCAGGCCGATCTTGTCGCCCGGATTGAGGGTGACGTCGACATTGTCGAGCAAGGGCTTGATGCCGCGCATCAGAGAAACTTGTTGGAAACGTATCATTAATAACTATCTGCTAAAGGTGCCAAATGGGCGGTAGAGATGGTGCTGCATGTACTGAAGACAATGACTGCACACAACATACGAAAAAACCTGGGGCGCGCACCAGGTGCTTACGGCAATTGATCTGCCGTCAGCAGGAACACCATGTCGTCGCCAGCGCTGGTCGAAACCCAGGTCATTTCCAGATCAGGGAATGCGGCCTCGGCGGATCCGCGCTCATTGCCGATTTCCACGATGAGGATGCCATTGGCGGTGAGGCGCTGCTTGGCGCCGGCAACGATCTGGCGCACCAGGTCCATGCCGTCGTCGCCACCGGCCAGGGCGATCTGCGGCTCGCGCAGGTATTCCGGTGGCAGCTTGCTCATCGAACCCGAGTTGACGTAGGGCGGGTTGGTGACGATCAGGTCGTATTTCTTGTTCGGCACTTTGCTGTACAGGTCGGATTCGATCAGCGTGATGCGGTCCTGCAATTCGTAATCGTCGACATTGCGCCTGGCTACGGCGAGGGCGGCAGCCGAGATGTCGGCAGTATCGACATGCGCCTGCGGGAAGGCATCGGCTAGCATGATCGGCAGACAGCCTGAGCCGGTACAGAGTTCCAGGATGTTGCTGACCTCGGCAGGATCTTGCAGCCACGGCGAGAAATGGTCGGGAATTAGTTCGGCGATGAACGAACGCGGCACGATCACGCGCTGGTCGACGTAGAACCGGTACTCGCCGAGCCATGCTTCGTTGGTGATGTAGGCGGCGGGGATGCGTTCGGTGCTGCGTTTTTCGATGACCTGCAGCACTGCTTCGACTTCTTGCGGCAGCAGACGCGCATCGAAGAATAGTTCGATTTTGTCGAGCGGCAGTTTCAGTGTGTGCAGAATCAGATAGGCGGCTTCATCCAGCGCGTTGCTGCTGCCGTGGCCGAAGAACAGGCCGGCGGTATTGAAACGGCTGACCGCATAGCGCAGCAGATCGCGGATGGTGGTAAATGAATTTGGTGTCATGGTGCGGATTATCAAAGTGGGAAGAATGCGGCAACTGTTGGGACGAGCGGTTCAGTTGCAGTCGCAAAAAGTGTCACGCGGATTTTATCGGAAATGCCCGTCTCAATGGGCATGAGCCGACAAACTAAGCGGCTAAGGCCTTGATTTCGTTGTTATTTGCCAAATTATCAGCAAATAAAGCCGCCCCTCCCCGGGCGGCCCTGGCGGTAGCGGCCTTTATTGCGCCGTAGGCGGCGTCAGCAGGTTTTCCAGCGTGCGGCGATAAATGTTCTTCAATGGATCGATGAAGCGTACTTCGACATGCTCGTCGATCTTGTGAATGCTGGCGTTTGGGGGGCCGAATTCAATCACTTGCGGACAGATGCGGGCAATGAAACGGCCGTCAGAAGTACCGCCGGTGGTCGACAGTTCAGTGTTGATGCCGGTTTCTTCCCTGATCGCCGCAGAAATGGCGTCGCTTAAAGTGCCACGCGGCGTCAGGAACGGCAGGCCGCCGACGGTCCAGGCCAGCGTGTATTCGAGGCCGTGTTTGTCGAGAATCGCATGCACGCGTTGCTGCAATCCTTCGACGGTGCTGGCGGTTGAAAAGCGGAAATTGAAATCGATCACGACTTCGCCCGGGATCACGTTGGAGGCGCCGGTGCCGCCGTGGATGTTGGACATCTGCCAGGAGGTCGGCAGATAGTATTCATTGGCCTCATCCCACTTTTCAGCGGCCAGTTCGGCCAGCGTCGGCGCGGCCAGGTGAATCGGGTTTTTTGCCAGATGCGGATAAGCGATGTGGCCTTGTACACCTTTGACCGTGAGCTTGCCGGACATGGTGCCGCGCCGGCCGTTTTTGATCATGTCGCCCAGCGTTGAGCTGGAAGTCGGTTCGCCGACGATGCAGTAATCCAACTGCTCGCCACGGGCTTTCAATTTGTCGCAGACCACTACCGTGCCGTCAGTGGCCGGACCTTCTTCATCGCTGGTGATCAGCAAGCCGATCGAACCGGCATGGTCGGGATGGGCCTGGGTGAACTCTTCGACTGCCACGACCATCGCCGCGATCGAGGTTTTCATGTCGGCGGCGCCGCGCCCATAGAGCTTGCCGTCGCGATGGCTAGGCAGGAACGGGTTGGATTGCCATTGCTCGCGCGGGCCGGTCGGCACCACGTCGGTGTGGCCGGCGAACACGAGCAGCGGCCGTTCGGTACCTTTGCGCGCCCACAAGTTGGTGACATCGCCGGACTGAATGATTTCGCAGACAAAGCCGAGCGGCTCCAGCAACGCGATCAGCATCGCCTGGCAGCCCTTGTCTTGCGGCGTCACGGACGACAGCGCGATCAATTGTTCGGCCAAGGCCAGGGTTTTGCTCTCGGTAAGGTTGTTCATGTGAGGTGCTTTTGCTAAGTATTTTGATGGCTAATGTTCTGAAGAAGGTAGCCGCGATTACTGATTACTGACTGAAGATCTCTTGGTACAGCGCATCCGAGAAACCAACGTAAGTATTTTTTCCGGTAAACAATACCGGACGCTTGATGATCGAGGGCAGCTCCATCATCAGCGGCGTGGCGCTGCTGCCGTCGGTGATGCTGTTGCGGCGCTGTTCCGGCAAGCCGCGCCAGGTGGTGCCCTTACGGTTGATCAGTGTGTCCCAGGGCACATCGGCGAGCCAGGTAGTGATCAGTTCGGCGCTCACGCCGTCCTTCTTGAAATTGTGAAAAGTGTAGGCGATTTCTTGGTCTTCCAGCCAGGCGCGGGCTTTCTTGACTGTGTCGCAGTTGGGGATGCTGTAGAGGGTAATTGCCATGGTAAATGTGGTTGCAGATCGTCAAGACGCTGCGCATCTAGTCAGTTGAGGATAAGGCATGCGCCGGGTTGCGACTCTTAAGCGCAGCCCGGCGCCGCAATTGTTATAAATCAAGCGTGAATTTGGTGAACGTCGCACCCTCGACTTGTTCCGGCTGCGGCGCTACCGGTGCGCCATTTCTGTTGGAGTGCGGCGTGTGGTTATTGATCAGCCAGTAGAGGTTGCTCGGCGAATCCGCATGCGCCAGCGCTTCGTCCTGGGTAATCACCCCTTCTTCGATGAGTTGCATCAAAGCCTGCTCGAAAGTCTGCGAACCGGGCGCAAGAGTTTTTTCCATCGCTTCCTTGATCTGGCTGATATTGTCTTCCTCGATCAGTTCGGCAATGTAGCGGGTGTTGAGCATGATCTCGACTGCCGGCACACGCTCGCCGTCGACCGCCGTCAGCAGGCGTTGCGAGACAATTGCTGCTAGCGTTGAGGCCAGATCTTCCAGTAGAGCGGGGCGGTTTTCCTGCGGGTAGAAACTGATAATCCGGTTCAACGCGCGGTAAGTATTATTGGCATGCAACGTCGATACCACCAGATGGCCCGATTGCGCATAGGCGAGGGCTGCCGACATGGTGGCCTTGTCGCGGATTTCGCCGATCAGGATGCAGTCTGGCGCCTGCCGCAATGCGTTCTTCAATGCGCCATTCAGGTTATCGGTGTCGCTGCCGATTTCACGCTGGTTGACGATTGACCGGTGATTGTGGAACAGGAACTCGATCGGGTCTTCCAGTGTCAGGATGTGGCCGCTCTGGGTCTTGTTGCGGTAATCGAGCATGGAGGCGATGGTGGTCGATTTACCCGAGCCGGTGGCACCGACCACCAATAATAAGCCGCGTTTGCGGCCGATCAGTTCAAGCAACGCTGGCGGCAGCCGCAATTCTTCAAATGCAGGAATGTTGATCGGGATGTAACGGATCACCGCTGAGATGCTGCCGCGCTGGCGGAATGCAGATAGCCGGAAACTGCCGACGCCGGGAACCGGCAAACCGATATTCAATTCGTTTGTGCGATCGAGCTCCTGAATGCGTTCTGCCGACACAACTTCTTTCAACAGCAACTGGATGGAGTGCGCATCCATGTTCTGTTGATTGACAGGAATCATCTGCCCTTTGATTTTCAGATGAATCGGTGAGCCGGGCGCCAGGAACATGTCCGAGGCTTCTTTCTCCTGCATCAGATGAAACAAGCGATCCATTGCCATCAAAAACTCCTCGGTTCAGGAAACGTGCAAAATTATTATTATGGTTTTCAAAAATTGCCGGTCTGGCATGGGCACGCGTGCCCATGCTCAACTTGCTTCGAGAACAGGGGCGGAAAAATTTTTTCCCCTGCAGCCTCTCCGGCTTTTCCCGCAATGATGAATTAAGCTTCGCGCAGCAGTTCGTTGATGCCGGTCTTGGCGCGTGTCTTGGCATCGACACGCTTGACGATTACTGCGCAATACAGGCTGTACTTGCCGTCTGCCGATGGCAGGCTGCCGGAGACCACCACCGAACCAGCCGGGACGCGGCCATAGCTTACTTCGCCGGTGGCGCGGTCATAGATCTTGGTCGACTGACCGATGTAGACGCCCATCGAGATCACCGAATTTTCTTCAACGATGACGCCTTCGACGATCTCCGAACGGGCCCCGATGAAGCAATTGTCTTCGATGGTGGTTGGATTGGCTTGCATCGGCTCCAATACGCCGCCAATGCCGACGCCGCCGGAGAGGTGGACATTCTTGCCGATCTGCGCACACGAGCCGACGGTGGCCCAGGTGTCCACCATGGAGCCTTCGTCGACATATGCACCGATGTTGACGTAAGACGGCATCAGCACCACATTCTTGCCGATAAAACTACCGTGACGGGCGACCGCCGGCGGTACCACGCGGAAGCCGCCCTTAGCGAAGTCTTCGGCCGTGTAGTTGGCAAACTTGGTCGGTACTTTGTCGTAAAACTGCATGTTGTCGCCAGCCGGCATCAGCAGGTTGTCTTCCAGGCGGAAAGACAGCAGCACGGCCCTCTTGATCCATTGATTGACGACCCAGTTACCGTCGGTTTTTTGGGCGACGCGCAGGGTGCCCAAATTGAGCTCGGCGATGACGTTGGCAACCGCTTCGCGGACATCGGCCGGCGCAGTCTTAGGTGAAAAATCGGCGCGCTGTTCCCAGGCTTGGTCGATGAAGGTTTGTAGAGATTGGGTCATGATTTTCGTTGTCTAAAGTTTAAAAATAATCGATGGCGGAGGATATTGCTGCGATACCTCGGCTTAAAAACCCCTGAGATGACATTCCTTGGGAATTTGACCGTTTTGTCCATCTAGTCAGTTGAGGGCAGAGTAATTCGCCGCGCTTCGGCGACTCTTAAACTCTGTCCCGCAAATGGTCATAATGCCTTGCAAAAAGCGGCAATCCGCTGTGCTGCCTCCAGGCATTCGGCCACTTCCGCCACCAGCGCCATCCGGATGCGTTGCCGGCCCGAATTGCTGCCGTGGGCGTCACGCGCCAGATAGCTGCCGGGCAATACCGTTACATTATATTCGGCATACAGCCGCTTGGCGAAGTCGATATCGGAGATCGCTGCCAGTTTATCCACCTTGGCCCACAGGTAAAAACCGGCGTCCGGCAGTGCGACATCCAGTACGGTTTGCAGCACTGGTGTTACTTGTTGAAATTTCGCCATGTATTTGGCGCGGTTCTCGACGGCGTGGGTTTCGTCGTTCCAGGCGGCGACCGAAGCCGCCTGCACCGGCGGGCTCATGGCGCCGCCGTGGTAGGTTCGATACAGCAGAAATTTCTTCAGGATAGATGCATCGCCGGCGACGAAGTGGAGAAGGCGATCAGGCGCGGATAGCCGGTGCGGCCCAGCATGTGCGCGGCTTGCAGTCCGCCTAGCGGGGCTTCCGGCTTGAAGTAAATTTCTGAATAGCATTCGTCGGCGGCGATGACGAAACCGTGACGATCCGATAACGCAAATAATTCTTTCCAATCCTCCAGCGACAGCGCCGCACCAGTCGGATTGCCGGGTGAGCACAGGTATAACAGCTTGACGCGCGGCCAGATATCGTCCGGTACGCTGCGGTAATCCGGCGCGAAGTTGCGGGCCGGGTCGGAATTTACAAAATAGGGCTGGGCGCCAGAGAGGTAAGCTGCGCCTTCGTAAATCTGGTAGAACGGGTTGGGGCACATGACCAACGCATCCGATTGCGACGGATCGATCACAGTCTGGGCCAGCGCGAACAACGCCTCGCGCGAGCCGTTGACCGGCAGAATCTGGCTTGCCGGATTGAGCGCCGGCAAGCCGTAGCGGCGTTCCAGCCAGCCGGCGATCGCCTGTCGCAGCGCTTCGCTGCCGAGGGTGCTGGGGTAACTGGCGAGGCCGCTCAGGTTGTCGGTCAGCGCCTGCTGGATGAAGTTAGGGGTCGGGTGCTTCGGCTCGCCGATACCGAGGCTGATTGGCGCGTAGGCCGAATTTGGCGTGATGTCGGCAAATAATGCGCGCAGTTTTTCAAACGGATACGGCTGCAAGCGGTCTAGTAATGGATTCACGTGATTGATTTTGGGTAATGGCGGCAATGGCGGTAATGACAGTTACGGCGAGCGACAATGGCGGATGAATAACAAAGGTGCAATCAAAGGCGCCGACTGTATTTTTGGTGTTTGCATTATATACAGAATGCGGGTTTGAGCGCTGCCAATGCTGCGTCCGGCGGCAGCAAAAGGGCGCTGCAAGCCTGATATTCGGAGATTTCGTTGCCTTTCATCGCACAGTCAGATGCTCTTTTTTACGCTGCGGGTTGCGCTGAGTGCTGCTCCGGCGCTTGGCGATGGTTCATCTTCGGATGGCTTGAAGTTGAATTCATGAAGTTGGATTCATGAGGTTAAATGAATAATCACGTTTCCAGTTTTTGACGGTCATTCAGATCGTATATTCAGATCGCATATCTGACGGGACAGAATGTTATGATGTCGACCTGCCGCGAGTTTTTTCTCGTTTTCATGAATTGTAAGAGTGGCGGCTGTTTTTTTTGCCGACTTTAATAAGAGCAGACGATAACGTGCGTTTAACTTCCATTAAATTATCGGGATTCAAGTCTTTCGTTGATCCTACTAATTTCCAGGTCCCCGGCCAGTTGGTCGGTGTCGTGGGGCCGAACGGTTGCGGCAAATCCAACATCATCGATGCGGTGCGCTGGGTGC
>NZ_JBIIVN010000094.1:0-10113 GCF_044339385.1 Collimonas sp.
CACGGCTAGCTCCTTGAACTCCGCCGTGTACATCTGTTTTGGTATCTTCTTCATTGCTGGTCTTTCCAAAGGATCGTTGATTTTACGTTACCTATGGAAGACTAAATTTCGGGGGAAGCTCAGTTTGTGCTCGCTCTGCTGCCTGCACTGCGATTGCTGCTGTATGCGTTCACCGATCGTCTGGGTGCCAATCCGATCGAATTCATCACGCGCAGCACCGGCGACTGGACCCTATATTTTCTTTGCATTACATTGGCGGTGACGCCGCTGCGTCGTTTCAGCAACTGGAACTGGCTCATCAAGCTGCGCCGCATGCTGGGTTTGTATGCTTTCTTTTATGTCTGTCTGCATTTCACGACTTTCCTGTGGTTCGATCATTTTTTCGATCTGCCGGAAATGATTAAGGATGTCGTCAAGCGACCTTTCATTACGGTCGGTTTCATCGCTTTCGTGATGTTGCTGCCGCTGGCGCTAACCAGCACTAACGGCATGATCCGGCGGCTGGGCGGCAAACGTTGGCAATGGCTGCACCGCAGCATCTATCTGATTGCCATGCTGGGGATATTGCACTTCTGGTGGATGCGTGCAGGCAAGCACAACTTTGAAAAACCGATCCTGTTTGGGGCGATCATTGCTGCGTTATTGTTGGCGCGGGTCGTTTTCGCGCTGCGCAGCCGCTGCGGCCAACAGGCCACACCTCAGAAGCGCGAGGTCACACCGACCCCGACCTGACGCAAGGCTCGGGCGCAAGCGGCAGACCGGGATTGTCAGAGCGCAGACCTGACTGCCTTTTTTGCGGAGTAGAGTCCGCAGCGGCGTTTTCGGCGCGCATCACACTATTCGTGTAAAAGTACGACATCAGGACGAGATTAGTTCGTCGCTGGTGGTTTTGGCGTTTCAGATGTCTCTGACATATTTTCTGAGGTCGCCGGTACGGTTGCGGTGCTTGATTGGCCTGAGTCGGCTGCGGCTGCCGGTGCGGGGATGGTCGGCTTGACAGCAGGTGTTGGCGTTTTGGCAGCAGGTGGCGGCAACGCAACTGGCATGAACAGCGGCCCTTTTTGGCCGCAAGCTGCCAGCAATACCGACAAAGTGAGCGCAGTGGCCATCATGGCAGCGCGCGAAAAATCAAAAGTTGGTTTCACGGATTAGAATCGCAGTTTAACGAAATGGATTGGAGTGTAGCATGACAGAATCAGAATTCCTGGTGGCCGCCGAGGCCGCCCTGAGCAAGATTGAAACGGCGCTTGAGAACGCCGCCGACCAGACGGACCTGGACGTAGAGTGTAGCCGCAGCGGGAATGTCCTGGAAATCGAGTTTGTGGATAACGGCAGCAAGATCATCGTCAACAGTCAGGCACCGATGCAGGAATTGTGGATCGCTGCAAAGTCGGGCGGTTTTCATTACAAACAACGGGGTAACATTTGGGTAAATACGCGAGACGGATCAGAATTTTTTGCTGCCCTGTCGGGAATGATCAGCGCCCAGGGTGGGGTGCCGCTAACCCTGTAATTTTTCTTTGCGGTGACGCTTCGTAATTGATTTGTCGTAAGCTCAATGTGTCGTAAGATACGAAAAATAGGGTGTTGTTTTGATACGCTCGAGCATGTCGGCTGCAAAATGGACTTGATTAGACGGTTCGCAAGGGCCGCATCAAGGAGGTTTGTTCAACGCTTCTCAACTATCGATCGACAACAATGAGTACGATAATGATCAGGGACTCCGAACAACCATTCGATTGGCGCGCCAATGCACCGGCCTGTTCATTGCAAGCTGTTGCAGCATCGTGGCCCGCGCGGTGTGCCGTTGTGATGAGTGGGCTGGCCGTCGTCACTCTGGGAGTGGCCCTGACTGCGGGTGCTGCTGCTGGTACTGTTGCTGCGGCCCCAAACGTCTCCAGTGCAGCAATTTCAATCAACGGCACCAATGCTGTCGCCAATAGCGCTAACACAAACAACTCTTCCAATGTCGTTACTGCCGCCGCTGCGGAAGCGCCGCGGCATTGGGCTGCTGATACCAGCAACGGCTGCAAGATATGGAGTCCCGAGCCGATTGCCAACGAAGTTTCCGTGCGCTGGAGCGGCCGTTGCGAGAACGGGCTTGCACAAGGGCCTGGAACAGTTCGCTGGTTAAGCAACAACAAGCAGGTGGCTGAACTGACCGGCACCATGGAGCAGGGCAAAGTGCGTGGCCCCACCACCGGAGTCGAAGAACCCGGCAACCGTTTCGATGGTATGTTCATCGATTCGCTGCCAGAAGGCGAAGGCAAGGCAAGCTATGCCGACGGCTCAACCTATACCGGCGAGTGGCATCGCGGCTTGCAGCTGGGATACGGCATCATGACGTTTCCGCCGGCACATCCGCAGTATCAGGACATGCTCAATAACGGCAAAGGCGTTCGGATGGACAGCGGCGTTTATGTCATGCGCGGCTGGTGGGAAGGGAAAACTTTCGTCACTCCCTGTGATAGCGAAGAGGAGTGTGAAAAAGCGGTGGTGGCGTTGATGAAGCGGGAGCAGACGGACGCTGCGGCCAAGACTGCGGCAGCAGTTCCGGTAACGCCGCCAGCAAGCGCATCGAGTCCCTCGTCGGCTTCTACAATGTCGCCAACGGCGACTCCGGTGCCGGCCACAGCGACGGAAAATCCGCTTGCCGCACCGCACAGGTCGGCCGCAGTTCCGGCAACTCCGGCGATCGAATCCGGCGCCGCGGCGGCGTTGCCGACGCCAGCCGTCGAGTCGTCTGTATCGCCGCCAATTCCGGTTCCTGCAACATCGGCTAGCGAGCCTGCCGCTGTGCCCGCCACGGCAGCGCAGAAAGAGTCGGCACCTACGCCGGAACCTGCTGTAGCCGCTCCTGCCGAGCAAATCCCTGCTGCAGAACCTGCCGCTCCGACCGCGCCTGCGCCGGCAGCAGATCCCGCAACTGCGCCTGTCGGCCCTGCTGCTGAACCGCCGGTGCCGTCCACGACTTCGGCGCTGAGCGGCAATTCATATTTCAAACGGACATAGTTGATGACGCGTGCAGCACATTTTGGCAATACAACCGAATTGACTGAAACAACTGTATTACCTGCTTGGTACGCTTGCCGGCGCTCGCGGTGGCTGTTGGTATTCATCGTTCTTCTGCAGCTGGCGGTGCCAGCATCCTATGCGCAAATGCGCGCTGATCTGCCTGTCAACAAGGCGGCCGCAACCGGACCCAAAAATTTGCTGACGGACGCGGCCCAGAGCATCGGCGTCAGGCAGTGCCAGCCAGCGATTACCCGCTTGTCGGCGTTAGCGATCAACGGCACGCGCTCGCATGATCTGTTGGTCGATTGGGATCATGCCCACCCTGATCGCGGACCATTTTTTTCTCTTACCGGAATCGAATACGCTGGCGCTTCGGCGGCAGTGTCTATTACCGCTGTGCCGCAAGAAGGCGGTGCTTGTTCGGTGTCTGCTGAACGGATTTCGATTGCGCCGTATTCGTGCAAGAGCATTGCCGATACGGAGCTCAAAGGCTATAGCGTAACGTCGTTGTTGCCGACATTTACGGCGTATGTGTCAGCCTCTGAGCCTGGGGGTTCAGTGTCGCTGGTGGATTCGCCACCGGGTTGCCTGATTATTCGGCGTTATGTGCAGTACAACTGGACCGAGCAGACTAAAATGGCGACGCCGGCGCGCTAGTCGAGGTGCCCACGGCAGCGCTCAGTGCAGATTCCCTATTATTTGAATGACGATATGAATTCTTTACCTCGCACCCTGCGTATCGGTATCACCATCGGCCTGCACCACGAAAACGAATCCTTGTGGACCAACGGCATCAAGCAGAATGCGGTCTATCTGGCCGAGAGTTTGAAGCAATGTCCCAGCGTGGCTTCGGTGCATCTGGTGAATACCACGGCGGTTGCGATCACCCCGGCGCTGCCGTGGGATCAGGTGCGCTGGCCCACCGTGGCGTTCCAACAAGCCAAGGATAATCTGGATGTGCTGATTGAACTCGGCGGTCAGATCGATGTCGACCAGACCGCCTATCTGAAAGAACGCCGATGCCGCTTGATATCTTACTGTTGCGGCGTTGAATATGTAAATGTGATGCAGTCGATATTATTCGACCGGCCGATGTGGGGCTACAATCTTTTCGTCAATCAGCGCTACGATGCGATCTGGATGGTGCCGCAGGTGGCTAACAGCAGCCAGTCTTATTTCGAGACCTTGCGCCGCCTTCCGGCACAGGTGGTGCCGTTTGTCTGGGATCCGATTTTCGTCGAGCAACGTAGCGCGAGCTACGCACATCATGGCCAATACCGTCCCCAGCCTGGCCCGAAGCGCTTGACCGTGATGGAGCCGAACCAGGACATCGTGAAATTCTGCATGTATCCCGCTTTCATTGCAGAAGAAGCGTATCGCTTGCGGCCGCAGCATATCGCGCTGTTACAGGTGACTAACGCCGAACGCTTGGCGCGGGAGAGCAAGGAATTCATCGCGGTGATGAATCAGCTCGATATCGTGCGCCAGCACAAGGCGGTTTTTCTGGGGCGCCACGATACTCCGCAGTTTCTCAGTGAGATGACCGATGTGGTGATTTCCCGCCAGATCGAGAATGCGTTGAATTATTTTTACTTCGACGTGTGTTGGCAAGGTTATCCTCTGGTGCATAACGCATATATGTGCCACGACCTCGGTTACTTTTACGAAGCTAACAACGTGCAAGAAGGCAGCCGCAAGCTGATCGAGGTGCTCACCGCGCATGACGACAACTGGCAGGCTTATCTTGCACGGCAACGCCAATTGTTAAGCCGCTATCTACCGACTTGCAAGGAGGTGATCGCCGAGTATGAGCGTTTGCTGAGGGCGTTGCTGCAACAGCCGATAGTATGAGCGTTTGCTGAGGGCGTTGCTGCAACAGCCGATAGTATGATCGGATGGTTTTTAATCGCTTGTAATGGCTTTTAATGTTTACTGACCCATGAAAAAAATTAACGTAGGAATCTCCGTTTTTGCCGTCCATGGCGCGCAGATATGGTCGAATGGGATCAACCAGAATCTGGCATTCCTGGTAATGTTGCTGCGGCATAGTCCATAAGTCGGCAAGGTGTTCTTGCTGAACGGCGGCGATCTGGATCACATACCGGCAGAGATGGGGCTGGATCTTCTCGACGTGCCGCTGGTCAAGCCGCAGGACGTGACTTTCGAGATTGATGTGGTGATCGAAATGGGTGCGCAGTTGCCGCTGGAATGGTTGCGCCATGTGCGTGCGCTGGGCGCCAAGATCGTCACATTATTTGTCGGTCATACTTATGCCGACAACGCCGAAGCGCCGATGTTCGGCGACCCCAGCGGGCAGATTTTCAATGGTACGCCATGGCATGAGATTTGGACTCTGCCGCATCACATGAAAGCCAGCGGACCATTGCTGCGCACCGCGTCACGCGTTGCCGTGCACGCGGTGCCACATATTTGGGCGCCGCTGTTTCTGCAAAAGCAGATCGATGTGGTTGAGAAAGACGGCCATCAGTTCGGTTAAAGAGCAAGTCGCGGTGTCGAGCGTCCGGGCTGGCGTACTGCGATTTTCGAGTCGAACATTTCGGTCGTCAAAAGCTGCTTTATTCCGATGCTGGTATGCGAACAGGCATTCCGGCTTGATCCGCGCTCCATCAGCACGATGATGGTGATGAACACGCTACAGATGAAAGAGCACCTGACTTTCAATCGTTTTGCCATCAATCTCGATTTGACCCAGCAACACAAGGCGACCTACGAACCGCGCGTGTCGTTTGTCGATTGCATGGCGCAGCAAAAGATGGATGCCGTGGTATCGCACCAATGGGAGCGCGGTCTCAACTATCTTTACTACGATGCCCTCTACGGCGGCTATCCGCTGATCCATAATTCAGAGTATTTAAAGGCTGACGGCGTGGGCATTTATTACCCCGATTTCGAAGCCAGTCTGGGCGGACGCGCTCTGCTCAATGCCTGGCAGCAGGAGCCTGAATTCTGGGATGACTACAAGAAAGCCGGAGCCGCGTACCTGAACCGGCTCGATCCGACCAATGCCGATAACGTGGATGCATTTGTGAAAAGACTTCAACATCTGGTGGAGGAGCAGGTATGAGCGCCGTGCTGCCACAACGAAAATTACGGGTTGGCGTCACCCTGCATGTGCGCTCCGGGCCGCAATCGATCTGGGAGAGCGGGATCTTCCAGAATTGTGCTTTCCTGGTGCAACTGTTTAACCAGTCGCCGGCGGTGGAGCGCGCGGTGCTGGTGCTGGACGGCGACGTCAGCCAGGTTAATGACGCCATGATGCTGGGCGATCTCGGGATCGACATGATTGGTCTCGAGCAGGCCATGCAGACGCTTGATGTGGTGGTTGAAATGAGTGCGCAACTGGGCGAAGAATGGGTGCGTCAATTCCGCGAACGCGGTGGTCGCTACGCCTGGATGCGGGTCGGTAACGATTACGTGATCGACATTGAGCGTGCAATGTTTAACAAGCCGCATGGCGGCTTGTGCAGCAACAAGCCGTACGATGCCGTGTGGACCCTGCCGGAGTATCTGCGTAGCTGCAAGGATTATTTCGGCCTTACCGCGCGTGCACCGGTTCACATCGTGCCGCATCTGTGGACGCCACTGTTTTTTCAAAAGGGCATCGACACTTTACCGAGCCATCTCAGTTTCGGTTATCAACCGGGCAAGCCGCGTTGGCGCGTGTGTAGTTTCGAACCGAATGTCTGCATGGTAAAGACTTCATTGCTGCCGATGCTTGCTTGCGAAGAAGCCTATCGCGCGCAGCCTGGATTCCTGGAATCACTGCGCGTATGCAATACCTTGCACTTGAAGGAACATCTGAAATTTATCCAGTTCGCGCATGCACTCGACGTCGTCAATCATGGGCTGGCTTCGTTTGAAGGTCGCTTTGCGGTGTATGAATTTATGGCTAACTACGGCGATTGCATCATCTCGCATCACTGGGAAAACGGCCAGAATTATCTGTATTACGAGGCGTTGTACGGCGGCTATCCGCTGATTCATAACTCGGAATTCATTCGCGACTACGGCTACTACTATCCGGAGTTCGATTCCTTCGCCGGCGGTCAGGCGGTGTTGAACGCATTTGCCACGCATGATGCGCAGCTGGACGATTATCGCCAACGTGCAAAAAAATTGTTGCGCACTCTCGATGTCAGTTATCCGGAAAATATCGAGATCTATACGCAGCGTTTGCTAGGCCTGTATTCGACGCCGCAGCATGGGTAAAGGCGGGGTGGAGCCTGGGCTTTTTTTGAGTATGCGTCTTGAGTAATACCCGTCATTCCCGCGCACCCGGGAATGACGCAGATGGCAGCGTTGTCTGAAGTGCTCAATAAGACCTGCTGCTCACCCTACGTCAGAACAATTCGTTCTTGACTTCGTCCTTGGCTTTTTCTTCCGCAGTTGGCTCGGAAGTGCCGCCGCCCAGACTTTGAGTGGCGACTCCGGGCGGATACTCGGCGTAATAGTATTCGTTGCCTGAATGGATCAGCCCGTTGGGCACCACCGGATCTTCGATTGGCACGCCTTTGAGTGCCTGCTGCATGAAGTTGATCCAGATCGGCAATGCCAGGCCACCACCGGTTTCCTTGTCGCCCAGGCTCTTCGGCTGGTCGTAGCCGATCCAGCCCACCGCTACCAGCGACGGCTGGTAGCCGGCGAACCAGGCATCAAGCGAATCGTTGGTGGTGCCGGTCTTGCCGGCCAGGTCGGTGCGGTTGAGCGACAACGCCTTGACTGCTGTGCCGTGGCGCACGACGTCGCGCATCATGCTGTCCATCAGGAAAGCATTGCGTGCATCGATGACACGATTGGCTTCGTCGCCGGCAACTTCCGGATGCACTTGCGACAGAACATTGCCGTTGGCATCGGTGATCTTGCTGATGATATAGGGGTTGACCTTGTAGCCGCCGTTGGCAAATACCGCGTAGCCACCAGCCATTTGTAACGGCGTGACGGCACCGGCTCCCAGCGCCAGAGTCAGGTACGGCGGATTTTTGTCAGCATCGAAGCCGAAACGCGTCACATACTCCTGACCGTATTTGGCACCGATCTTGTCCAAAATGCGCACCGACACCACGTTTTTCGACTTGGTCAGCGCGCGCCGCATGCTCATCGGACCTTCGTACTTGTTGCCGTAGTTCTTCGGTTGCCAGATCTGGCCACCGGTCTGGCCGCCGCCATAGGTCAGCGGCGCGTCGTTGATGATGGTGGCCGGCGACAGACCTTTTTCCAGCGACGCTGAATAAATGAAGGGCTTGAACGACGAGCCCGGCTGACGCCAGGCCTGGGTGACGTGGTTGAATTTGTTGCGGTTGAAATCGAAGCCGCCGACCAGAGCGCGGATTGCACCGTCCTTGGTGTTGGCTGCAATAAAAGCCGATTCGACCGACGGCATCTGTGTGATGGTCCAGCTTTGGCCTTCCAGCATCACGCGGATGATGGCGCCTCGCTTGACTTTGCGCTGTGGCGGCGCGTTGTCGCTCAGGAGGTTGGTGGCAATGCTAAGGCCGCTACCGCTGATGCTGATTTCCTGGCCCGAGGACAGTACAGCACGTACCAACCTGGGTGTGGCTTCCAGTACCACCGCGGCGACGATTTCATCGCTGTCGGGATGATCCGCCAGCTCCACCTCGATCGCGTCTTCAGCTTCTTCCTTGGTGCCGTCCGGGATTTCCATGTAGCCTTCAGGGCCGCGGTAACCGCGCCGCTTCTCGTACTCCATGACGCCGCGCCGCACCGCGATATAAGCGGCATCCTGGTCGGCCTTGGTGATGGTAGTGAATACATTCAGTCCACGCGTGTAAGTGTTTTCCTTGAATTGGTCGTACACCAGTTGGCGCGCCATTTCTGAGACGAATTCTGCGTGGATGCCGAATTCGCTAGCGCCGCTCTTGGTATGCAGTGGCTCGTTCTTGGCTTGGTCGTATTGGGCTTGGGTGATGTAGCCGAGCTGCAGCATGCGCAACAGAATGTATTGCTGGCGTACCGTGGCCCGCTTCGGATTAACGATCGGATTGTTGGCTGAAGGAGCCTTCGGCAGACCCGCCAGCATCGCCGCTTCGGCAACTGTGATGTCCTGCAGCTTCTTGCCGAAATAAATCTGCGCGGCAGAGGCGAAGCCGTAGGCGCGCTGTCCCAGATAGATCTGGTTCATATAGACCTCAAGGATCTGGTCCTTGGTCAGGTTGCGCTCGATTTTCCAGGCCAGCGGAATTTCATAGAGAAACTTGCGCGATGCCTTCTGGACGAAGGTCGGTTCGTTACTGGTCAGGAAGAAATTGCGGGCAACCTGCTGCGTAATCGTGCTGGCGCCGCCACCGCCACCCGTCAGGTTGGAAAAGGTGGCGCGCAGGATGCCCTGGTAATCGACCCCGCCGTGCTGGTAGAAGCGATCGTCTTCAATCGCCAGCACGGCTTTCTTCATGACATCCGGGATCTCGTTGATACGGACCAGACTGCGTCGCTCTTCACCGAATTCGCCAATCAACACGCCGTCTGCGGAAAAAATCCGTAGCGGGATCTTCGGTTTGTAATCGGTGAGCGAATCGAGTTCCGGCAGGTTCGGATACGCCATCGATAGCATCAGCATGACAGTGAGCGCACCGATAACCAGCAGGCTGACACCAATACCAAAAAAACCAAGCAGCAAACGCAACAGCAGCGGCATACGACGTTGGGGCGCGGGGGAAATCGGGGTGTCGCTAGCTGAGTCAGGAGGCGTCATGCGAGGCGTTTTCGAAGTAGGAATGCCACGCATTATAGCGGCACAGCAGTTGGCTCAAAACTTGCTATGTAGCATGCGGTCTTTGTGGCGGGGTAATTTCGTTGCGAAATACAGACAAAATTTGCCGTCGGAAAAAAAATTACCATGAATGGAGTGGCTGCGCCTCGACATTACATAATATAAGGCAATTGCTCACAGGTAAATTTCTTTACACTACAGTCCTCTTGTTGCTGCGATTTCACGTTACTTAGAGACGGTTTCATAAAGGCTGCGATGCCTGCTGAAGTTTGCTCCAGCAGATCAGACTGCAGCCAAGTTTAAGGAATGCTTGATGAATATCAGCGCGACGTTCGAAACGAATGCGAAGA
>NZ_JBIIVN010000095.1:0-10070 GCF_044339385.1 Collimonas sp.
TTCCATGGTGATCACCTTATATCTCCTGCCTAAAAATTAGACAGGACAAGTAGAACACCTGGGTCAATTTTGAATCAGCACTATGCCCTTTGCTGGGTCAATTTTCGGTCAGCCGCAACAGTCTGCACCCAAAACGCCCAGGAAGCAGCGCAAGCTCCGCTATCGCTGGTGCCTGGCAGCCACTTCATTGAAAACTATGGCGCACTCCTTACCCAGGGTGCATCCGGCAACGTCTCGGCACCGCCGGTGGCGCGCATGCTGTGGGTCAGCCTGGTGTCGGCATTGGCAATCGCCATCGGCAAGATTTCAATTTCTATGCTGTCGGCCTTTGCCATGGTGTACTTCCGTTTCCCTGGGCGATCGCTGTTCTTCTGGATGATTTTCATGACCCTGATGCTGCCGGTCGAAGTGCGCATCACGCCGACCTACCAGGTTGTCTCCGATTTCCACATGCTCAATAGCTACGCCGGCCTGACGATTCCGCTGATCGCCTCGGCCACCGCGACTTTCCTGTTCCGGCAATTTTTTCTGACGGTGCAGGATGAGCTGGCGGAAGCTGCCCGGATCGATGGTGCCGGCCCATTACGCTTTTTTAAGGACGTCATCTGGCCGCTCTCACGCACCAATGTCATCGCGCTGTTTGTCATCATGTTCATCTATGGCTGGAACCAGTATCTTTGGCCGTTGATGATTGCCACCAACCAGGACATGTACCTGATCGGCATCGGCATCAAGACCCTGATCGCCGGCGGCGATTCGGCAGTGGAATGGAATATGGTGATGGCGACCCTGGTGCTGGCGATGCTGCCACCTGGCCTGGTGGTAGTGGTGATGCAAAAATGGTTTGTTAAAGGACTGGTTGACTCCGAGAAGTGATATGGCAAAAGTACACCTAGAAAACGTCAAGAAAACCTACGGCAAGGCGCCGAAGACGGTCGATGTGATCCATGGCATTTCGATCGATATTGCGGATGGCGAGTTCATTGTCATGGTCGGTCCCTCCGGCTGCGGCAAATCAACGTTGCTGCGGATGGTGGCCGGACTAGAGGAAATCACCTCGGGCGATATCGTGATCGGCGACCGCGTGGTCAACCAGTTGGAACCGAAAGACCGCGACATCGCGATGGTGTTCCAGAACTACGCGCTGTATCCGCACATGAGCGTCTACGAGAACATGGCCTACGGTTTAAAAATCCGCGGCCTGAGCAAGGAAGATATCGACGTGCGCGTGCAGAAGGCCGCCAAGATCCTGGAGCTCGGCACGCTACTGCAACGTACGCCGCGCCAACTGTCAGGCGGGCAACGTCAGCGGGTAGCGATGGGGCGGGCGATCGTGCGCGAACCGGCGGTGTTCCTGTTCGACGAACCGCTCTCCAATCTAGATGCCAAGCTGCGCGTCCAGATGCGCCTGGAAATCCAGAAACTGCACCGCACGCTGGGTACCACCAGTCTCTACGTGACGCATGATCAGGTCGAAGCCATGACCCTGGGGCAGCGCATGATCGTCATGAACGGCGGTCGGGCTGAACAGATCGGAACGCCTGCCGCGGTTTACGCCAAACCGGCGACAACGTTCGTCGCCAGCTTTATCGGCTCGCCGCCGATGAACCTGTTGCAGGGACGGCTGGCAGCGGACGGCAACAGCTTCAAAATAGAAAATGCGGCATCAATCGCGCTGCCGCATACACACAACGCGATTGCCGGCCACCACTGCATCTTGGGCTTACGTCCTGAACACCTGCTGTTCGGCCAGCCAGGACTGTCGATGAGGGCGGAACTGGTAGAAGCACTCGGCGCCGATCTGCTGGTGCACGCCTCGATAGGAGATCAAACACTGGTCATGCGAGTACCGGCGGCCACCGCAGTAGAGACCGGACAGCAAATCAGTGCCGGCTTTGAGGCAGGCTCCCTGCATTGGTTTAATGCGCAAACCAGACAGCGCATAGAGTTTTCCTGAGCCGGCTTACCGGCCTCTCACGTCGAGGGCTGGGCTGGGCTGGCCATGCCACTGCCATCAGGTTCTGAACCTTAAGGCACGGCGGGTCGGCTGATCATCAGCAGCGTCGCCAGAAAAATTCATGTGGTCATTGCGGCTAGATTATCCACTTCAATCTTGGCAAACTCAATGCTGCTGTCCATCGCCGTGGTACGGGTGGCGTGCGCGCTTTCGGTGTTGGCGCGGCTCGATATGCTGACCCCAGCTTTCCATATCTGATAACCGTCATGCCACAAATCATCATGTGCCTGCAGCGGCTTTGGCACGATCAGGTATCCGCGATATTCAACGCTGTCACTATTTTGGTCACTCATATTCACCTCTCTTGCTCGTAAGATTTCAATCCTAGCACGAGGCTAAAAGATGCACACAGTCGAGAAATCGTGTAACTTGAACCAAAGTACCAAGCCGAACGTCATACATAGGTCAGTCACAACCACATGGAGAGATTGATTATGCCAAAAGGTCGCCAAGAGAACTCGCATTGGAAAATCGAGGATATTGATTTTCCGAAAATTGATGTGGCTCATGTCAGATCGGATGAAAACCTGTTCTACCTGGTCACCTGCGCCTCGTTTGTCGAAAGCGGTTCTGATCTGTACACACAGAATCTGGTGGATTATTACGGCGACGAGCCAGAAATCTCTGCTTGGCTGCGTAATCAATGGGAAGTTGAAGAATTACAGCATGGACAAGCATTGCGCGCCTACGTCAAACACATCTGGCCGGAATTCGACTGGCCTGCGGCTTATCGCGGCTTCCTGGACGAATATTCGGGCTACTGCAAGGTAGAACTGCTTGAGGCCAGCAAAGGCCTGGAAATGGTGGCGCGCTGCGTGGTAGAGGCTGGCACCGCAACCTTCTACGGCGCGCTGTCGCGTAGCACCGACGAACCTGTATTACGAGACCTGGCGGCGCGCATCGCCCGCGATGAAGTCAACCACTACAAGCATTTCTTCCAATATTTTCGTCGTTTCCGCCAGCAAGAGCATTTGCGGCGCCATAGCATCTTCGGCGCCTTGCGCCGTCGTACGCTAGAGTTGCGCAACGAAGACGCCGCTTGCGCACTGCGTCATGTGCTCAAAACGAGAGAGCCGCAACACGCCAGCGACCCACTGCGGGTGCAACAGATCAGCAGCAAAATGAACAGCATCATCCGCAGCCATGTGACGGCAGAAATGACCATCAAGATGATCATGCGCCCGCTCGACCTGCCGCGCGTGCTGCAATCTCTGGTTGCCTATCCGGCCACGCAAATAATGAACAAAGTGATTCTGCGCTAATTATCCGTACGACGGCCGCTACAAGCGGTAAAAGCGCTGCGCATTCAAGCCCATGACCTGTTGCCGCTGCAGCGCACTGAGCGTCGACAGCAAACTATCGGTAGTCGCGAGCCAGCGCCCATAATCGGCTGCCAGATTGACTACCGGCCAGTCGCTGCCCCAAATGACGCGCGATGCGCCAAACACGCTCAAGATATGATCCACATACGGCTGCAGATCGCGCTCCTGCCAATCGCCCGAAGCCTCAGTGACCAGCCCGGACAATTTGCAATACACTTGCGGCAAACCGGCAAACCGGCAAACCGGCAAACCAGGAGAGTTGCTCACGCCAAGGCGTGACTTCCATCTGTGCGATGCGCGGCTTGGCGGCGTGATCGATGACGATCGGCAGATCAGGGTGAGACTGGGCGAACCGCAACAATGCAGGTAATTGATGCGGCAAAACCAACGCATCGAGGCTGAGACGATGGCGTCGCATGGCTGCGATCGCCGGGGCCAGACACGGATCGGTAATCCAGTCGTCGGCCAGATCCTGCAACATGGGCCGCAGTCCACGCAACTTCTGATGTGTCGCCAATAGCGCAATCTGCTCAACAGCATCCGCCGCCTTCAAGTCGGCCCAGCCGACCACAGCCCGAATGAACGGCGTGTTTGTCGTCAATGCGAGCAGGAACAGCGTATCGGCCACACTCGGCAAGGACTGCACCAGCACCGTTCCATCAATCCCGTACTGCCTCAACAAGGGTGACAATTGCTGCGGCAGAAAATCGCGATGAATCGCCGCCAGTTCGGCCGGTGGCCAATGTCCGCTTCTGTCGGTCAGTAGCCAGAAATGCTGGTGGGCATCAATACGTAACGGAACTGGGGATGCAGGAACCATGTATTCACAGCCTAAAGTTGGTGCAGCAGACCAGGAACGCCCAGCATCTTTCTATTTTTAACGTATGCACAATGGGCAATTGGCTCATTGGCTGGAACAATACTATCACATACAATTTTGGCCAAGCAATCGGAACATGACCGACGACAGCTAGCCTCAAATCACCCCTTGCTGCCGCAACAATTCAATCTGCTCTGGACTGCGGCCGATGGATGTCAGCACTTCATCGGTATGCTGACCCAACGCCGGCCCTACCCAATTGGTCTGTCCTGGGGTCGCGGAGAGTTTTGGTACGATGCCTGGCAAGTCGATAGGCTGGCTGTCAGGCAGCAGGTGCTGTTGGATCATGTCGCGTGCGCGGAAATGCGGATCCTGATGGATGTCGGCCGCGGTGTAGACTTTACTACTAGGGACCTCGGCCTGCTCCAGCACTTGCAGCACGTGCTCAAGATCGTGCTGTGAGGTCCGCTCGGCGATTGCGGCGTCGATCATGTCGTTGTTGTGCGCCCGCCCATCGTTGCGCGCCAGACGCAGATCTTAGGCCAGATCGCTGCGGCCGATGGCATGCATCAGGCGTTTGAAAATACTGTCACCGTTGCCGGCGATGATGACGTAGTGCTCACCGCGCGCATCACTGCGGCAGGGATACGTACTGGATGGCGAAATGCCCGGAAAGCTGGCACCGGTGCGCTCGCGCACAAAGCCGAACTCGGCATATTCGGGAATCAGGCTCTCCATCACACCAAACACCGCTTCATACAATGCGATGTCGATGAACTGCCCTTTACCGCCGTTGACTTTGAGATGATGCATCGCCAGCAGAGCGCCAATCACGCCGTACAGCGATGCTAGCGTATCCCCGATACTCACGCCTACCCGCACCGGCGGCCGGTCCGGATAGCCGGCCAGGTTGCGCAAGCCGCTCATCGATTCGGCAATCGCGGCGAAACCGGGACGCGTGTGATAAGGGCCATCCTGTCCATAGCCGGAGACCCGGACCATGATCAGGTTCGGATTAATTTTCGATAACTCATCCCGGCCCAGCCCCCCCACCCTTCCAAGGTGCCAGGACGAAAATTCTCGATCACGATGTCGGCATCCTTGACCAGGTCACGAACGATCTGTTGAGCTTGTGGTGATTTCAGGTTGAGCGTTACAGACTTCTTGTTGCGACTTTGCGAATACCACCATAACGAAGTGCCGTTATGCAACTTGCGCCACTTGCGCAGCGGATCGCCGTCTCCCGGTGATTCGATCTTGATGACTTCGGCGCCGAACTGACCCAGCAGGCTGGCGGCATAGGGTCCGGCAATCAAGGTACCGAGTTCGATCACCTTGACACCGTGGAGAGAAGATTGCTGATCAGCCGACAGGTTGTTCATTTTTGGAATAGGTTAAAATGTGGTCAGAAAAACAGGTATCGACCATGAATATGCGTATTCTGCACGGCAACAAAAACCAGAATCGCAGTCAGCCGGCCGTCGAACACTATTGCCCCCAGCTTAAACGCGATTAATTCAATTCTGCAGAATTGCCAGCATTTGAAACCAGAAGTAACTCCTTTTGGCAGATGTTGAGGCGGGGATTATGATTAAATCACTGATAAATGTGTAGGACATATCATGAAAAAAATTGCGCTATTTGCACTCGCAGCAGCAGCCCTGATGGCAACCAGTTCGGCCAGCTTCGCTTATGGCTATTACGGCCATGGCGGTTTTTATGGGCCGCGGGTTGGCATCACCATCGACGGCCCGCTGTATTGGGGGCCACCACCGGTATACTACGCCCCGCCGCCGGTATACTACGCACCTCCGGTATATGTCGCTCCAGAGCCGCAGACGTATATTGAAAAAGCGCCCGACTATGCATATTACTGCCCTAGTCCAGCAGGTTATTATCCGCAAATTCCGCGCTGCCCCAAAGGCTGGATGAAGGTGGCGCCGAACGATTCTCAACCTAGATAAGCATAAGGCGGTGTGTGATGATTAACGGAACAACAAAAATATTCGCGGTGTCCATGGCCGTGCTGCTGTCCGGCTGCGTAACCGCGCCGACCGGTCCCAATGTCATGGCGTTGCCTGGCTCAGGCAAAAGCTATGAGCAATTCCGTAATGACGAGGTAGATTGCCAGCGTGCTGCGCAGGACCGGATAGGACCATACGCTCCGCAGGCAGCGGCAGACAATGCCACAGGCAGCGCGGTCGCCGGGACAGTGATTGGCGCCGCAGCCGGTGCCCTGATCGGCGCCGCCACTGGCCGTGCGGGTACTGGCGCTGCAATCGGCGGCGGCGTTGGTTTGCTGGCCGGTACTTCAGTGGCGAGCGACTCTGCATCGCGCAGTAGTTATGGCTTACAACGCCAATATAACAACGTCTACACCCAATGCATGTATGCCAAGGGAAATCAGGTTCCGGTCTCTGCTGGCTATGCCAACAATCGCCGGCAATATGCTCCGCCGCCACAGTATTCAACACCGCCTGACTACTATCCGCCACAACGCGGCAGCAGCTACGGGCCGCCACCGGATTACGCCCCATACTAATCTCGGCAGACCACAGAAAAAACCTGTTTCGCATAACACGAAACAGGTTTTTTCTATTCAAACTCAACTCAACTCAACTCAACTCAACTCAACTCAACTCAACTCAACTCAACTCAACTCAACTCAACTCAACTCAACTCAACTCAACTCAACTCAACTCAACTCAACTCAACTCAACTCAAGGCAACGCAACTCAAGGCAACGCAACGCAACGCAACGCAACGCAACGCAACTCAAACTCGTCTCAGCTAAGATTGACTAGCATTGATTTGCTGAGTCGCTCCTGCAAGGCACAGGATCAGAATAGTTGATCAAAATTCCTTGTCTAGCCCCTTGCGGGCAAACGCAACGTCGCTTCCAGACCGCCCTCCGGATGGTTGCGCAGTTCCAGTGCTGCCCGATGGTTTTCTGCGATATTGCGGGCAATGGTCAATCCCAGCCCGGTGCCGCCAGTATCTCGCGAACGCGATGTCTCCAGCCTGAAAAAAGGATCGAACACGGCTTCCAGTTGATTTTCCGGAATGCCGGTGCCGCCATCACGAACCGTAATGACGATATCACCACCGTCGCGCACCAGCCTCAGCCGCGCGTAGCGCCCGTACTTGGTGGCATTGTCTACCAGGTTGGTCAAGCAGCGCCGCAGCGCATTCGGCTGGGCCACGATTGACGCACGCGTGCTGCCTTCTAGCGTTACATCCTGCCTGGCATCGATCGCATCAGAGCAGATGCTGTCGAGCAGCGAATCGACATCCAGCATTTGCATCTTTTCTGCCGAATCCATACTCCGCGCCAGATCCAAACCTTCGCGCACCATACTTTGCATGACAGCCAGATCCTCCAGCAGTTTATGACGCAACTCGCCGTCACCGACTTTTTCCAAGCGCAGGCGCAAGCGAGTAAGCGGGGTTTGTAAATCGTGAGTGATGGCGGCCAGCATGTGGGTCCGATGTTGTATCTGGCGCTTGATACGCGCTTGCATTGCGTTAAATGCGGCTGCGGCTTGCCGTACTTCGGTCGGACCGCTTTCATCTAGCGGCGGCCGATCAATATCTCTGCCCAGGCTACCCGCAGCGTTGGCCAGATGCTGGATCGGCCGCGCCGTCATTTTGGCCACCACAAAGGCCAGCATGCCGATCAGCAGCAAGAACAACGCGAAGTATGGCGAGCGATAAGGCAGCCCCGCCGGGCCCCCCGACGCTCCTCCAGGTTCGCGCATCAAGCGCATCTTAACCTTGAGCAAGGCGCCGTCTTTCAGACTAACGTATACCGCCTGACATTCATCCAGGCGACGAAAATCCGGACTGCGGCGATCGCGCAGCTTGCAATCCGTGTGTTTGGACACGATCACGGTGCGATCGCCGCCGAGCCGATTTTTCAGAAATTCGGTGAGCGTCGGATTGTCGTCAACAGCATGTTCGGTATTGTTGACGAGGCTCGATTCGAGGCCGAGGTTCTCGCCGGTGCGCAGCACTACCGCACGTGTTTCTGGGCCGACGTTATCGATCGAATAAACAATTTGCTCGACCCGTTCAGCGATCCGGAATTCATACAACTCCTTAAGTGCCTTGCGTCGCTCATTGTCGGCCAGCCAGCTGGTAGTGCCGGCCGCGACCAGAATACCAGCCAGCAAAATCAGGAACACCCGGTTTGCCACCGAGCCAAGAAAATTTCTCACGAACGGCATTCCTTTTCTACTTCCGCCGCGCTGCCGGCAAAAGATGTGGCTGATCTGACTGAAATGCCTGATACGGTCGGCGCATCATGACTCAACTGTCACCGTGGTTGCCAGCACGTAGCCTTCGTTGCGCACCGTCTTGATGATCACCGGTGTGCGTGCATCGTCGCCCAGCTTCTGGCGCAGGCGGCTGATCTGGATGTCGACCGAACGGTCGAACGGATCGGATTCGCGGCCCTGTGTCAACTCAAGCAACTGATCGCGGTTGAGCACTCGGTTAGGATGATCCAGAAATACTTTGAGGATGCGGTATTCGGCACCCGACAACGCCACCACCAGACCTTCGTTGTTGACCAGGTGGCGGGCGATCAGATCCAAAGTCCAACGACCGAACTGGATCTGCCGGGCTTCCGGCGAGGCCATGTTCGGCGGCAGCGCCTGAGTACGGCGCAGCACGCTGCGGTTGCGGGCAAACAGTTCACGCGGTTCGAACGGTTTGGAGAGGTAATCGTCGGCACCCATTTCGAGGCCGAGGATGCGGTCCAAGGGTTCGCCGCGCGCCGTTAACATGATCACCGGAATATTTGAATCGGCGCGCAGGTTCCGACACAGTGTCAGGCCGCCTTCACCGGGCAAGGTCAGGTCAAGCACGATCAGATCGACCCGCGCTTCCGACAATACTTTGCGCATGTCGTTGCCGTTGGTGGCGATCAATGTGCGAAAACCGTTGGCATCCAGGTATTCGGCCAACAGCGTGCGAATTTCGTGATCATCATCGACCACCAATATGTGAGGAGCAGTTTCCATATGCGTGAGTATCCTAGTAACTGCGGTTGAACCGAACATGCGCGACCAACTGATACGGCTAAATAAAAAATGTCGATACGCATGATAAAGGACAAAACAGGAAAAAAACGACGAAACATCTCCTGTTATCAATTTCAACACACGCAGGTAGCAACATCGTCACCTGCTGGCGTTTTCTGGATTATGACAATTCAGCGCAAGAAAAACGATAGTAATTTGTATATTGGCATATCTGCCATCGGGATCGGCACGTTGCGATACAAAGCAAACTCAATGCCATACACACAGATACAAAGGCGGGGGCCATGAAAAATCGCCGACACACCATCGCGGTTCAATCGGAACTGTGCAAATTGCACTCATATTCATGGAAGGATTTCATTATGTTCACGCCTCGCACAAAAATATTGATCGGCGTTACTGCACTGACTGTTGCCGCCATGGGCGCGACCGCCTACGCACAGCAAACTGACAGCCCTGCCGGCCGCCATACGCCAACACCGGAACAGCAAGCCAAATTTGTCGCCAACATGGCAAAGCGGCAGGCAAAATGGCATGACGACCTGCAGATCACCCCTGCCCAAGAAGGCGCGTGGCAGACTTTCCTGGGTAAGATCAAGCCGGTCCGTCCAGATGGGTCACTACAGCGCCCGAACAAGGAAGAGTGGGCTAAGCAAACCGCTCCTGAACGCCTGGATAGGCAGATGGAATTCATGAAACGCGCCGAAGCCCGTCTGGCTGAGCGTAGCGCTGCCGTCAAAGAGAGGATGTAATTAGTTTTGTGTAAACGTGTTGCGGCTGACCGAAAATTGACCCAGCAAAGGGCATAGTGCTGATTCAAAATTGACCCAGGTGTTCTACTTGTCCTGTCTAATTTTTAGGCAGGA
>NZ_JBIIVN010000096.1:0-9952 GCF_044339385.1 Collimonas sp.
TGCACGGCTAGCTCCTTGAACTCCGCCGTGTACATCTGTTTTGGTATCTTCTTCATTGCTGGTCTTTCCAAAGGATCGTTGATTTTACGTTACCTATGGAAGACTAAATTTCGGGGGAAGCTCAATTCCTCGGCGGGTTCGAATCCAACGCCCTGACCGGCCAATCAATCGTCGTCAGCCACGGCTGGTTCATGCAATAAGGCGTTCTAGCCGAGCAGAAATTAGCCGCTCACATAAAAAAGAAGGGCAGGAAGCGATTCCTGCCCTTCTTTACTTGATCAATCGCCTATGAATTACCGCGACATTTTTGTCTTATCCGATTCCCAGGATTGCTCATGCACGCGGCCATCCCAGTTGCCAGACTATTCGGCATCAGCCACGCGCTGCGCCGTATAGACTTTTACCAGCACGATCCGCGGCCCGTTCATTTTCTTGACCACGATATCGAAGCCGTCGAACTCGATCTTCTGACCTTCGTGGGGCAGATCTCCCAGCTTCGCCATGATCAGGCCGCCGACCGAATCGACATCCTCGTCGCCATCAATGACAACATCGATACCAAGGATACGTTCGAGACTAAAGATCGGCAGGCTGCCCTTGCCCAGCAAGGTGCCGTCGTCCTGGCGCAGCCATTCGTTATCGTTGCGCCGGAATTCGTCGCGAATCTCACCCACCATGGCCCCCAAGAGATTGTCGAGCGTAATGAATCCCTCAGGCTCACTGCCCTTCTTACCGATAATGGCAAAATGAGGAGCTCCGGTGCGGAAACGGCGAAACAGTTCTAACGCTGCCATGCGCGGAGAGACGTATTCGACCGGCCGCAAATAAGCATTGAGGCTGTCAATCGACTTGCCTTCTTGTTGTGCAATAAACAAATCTTTCAAATGGATCACACCCAGCACGTTGACACCACTCTGATCAAAATAGGGATAGCGACTAAAACGATGGTGATAGATGGTTTGCAGATTTTCCGCCAGGCTGAGCGATTGGCGCAGCGCAGTGATTTCGTTGATCGGCCGCATCAGATCGGAGACTTCGAGCTCGCTGAAATCTAGCGACTGCGCCAACACATTCCACTCATCGCGATTGAATTTCTGCCCGGCGCGGCTGCTGCCGCGCAGAATCAGCTTTAACTCGTCTGCCGAATAGTGGGCGTCATGGCCATGCGCCGCGCCCAGGCCAACCAGGCGCAAGAGCGAGTTGGCGCTGGCATTGAGGGCCCAGATCGCCGGATACATGGCCCAGTAAAAGCCATATAGCGGCACAGAGCACCACAGACCGATGACTTCTGGATTGCGGATAGCGACGGTCTTTGGCGCCAGTTCGCCGACCACGATATGCAGAAAAGAAATCAGAAAAAAGGCGAAGAAGAACGAGATACCGTGAATCAGCTCAAGGCTGCCGATACCCAGCAGATCGAACACGGGATGCAGCAGATTGGCAAATGCCGGCTCGCCGATCCAGCCGAGTCCCAGCGAAGCAAGCGTGATACCGAGTTGGCAAGCTGACAGGTAGGCGTCCAGCTGGCGGTGTACTATCGCCAGAATGCGACCCCTGAGTCCTTGCGTCTTGGCGATGGCCCGGATACGGGTCTGACGTAATTTGACTAAACCGAACTCGGCAGCAACAAAAAAACCATTGAGTGCCACTAAAAACAATGCTGCGATCACCAATAACAGGTTGTTCAACGAATCTCTTCCATGATAAAAACGGACCCCAAGTATAGGCGACGGCAGGCGGTTTTTACAAAACTGGCGCAAATTTACTCGTTATCATCGAGCGGCGACGTTCAAGACAAAAAATTGGGAACCGTATCGGCTGCGCCCGAATACTGCGCACATGATACGGCTCCCAATCTGTTCATGATTTAGCTTAGCAGTGGCCGACAGCCGCGCTTTTACAGCATCGTCGCCAATGCGCACTGGCGGTAATGTTCGGCTGCCAGTTGCGGCTGGTCGATGGCCTCGTGCAATTGCGCCAGCTTCAGATGCGCCTCACGCACAGTACCCGGCGATTCCGCATCAGACAATGCCTGTTCGAGCTGGCGCTGCGCCTTACCCCATAACTTCTGCTTGAAACATAGTGTTCCCAAGGTCAATGCCAACTCGGCATTATTAGGTGCCTTAACCTGCCACTGTTCGCAATACTCGATTTGAGCCAACAGCGCGGGCGATGCCTCGGCTGCTGCGGCTTCACGGTAAACCGGCAGCAAACGGGTATCCCATTCCACCGCCAGAGATTTTTCAACAATCGCGCGCGCTTCGCCATGCAAGCCGCGCTTGTTGAATGCGCTGGCAGCGCGCATCGCGATGAACGGTTTGACCCGGTCTTCACCCGGCACAGTCGCCCATAGTCGCGCAATCGACTCCGCATCGTGCGAATCATCCGACAGCAAACCATCGTAAGCCAGTTCGCGCAAACGCGTCGACAGCGCCGGATGCAATGCATCATGCTTGTTCAGTGTCCGCACCAGGCGCAGCACTTCCGGCCAGTTCTTGCCTTGCTGATTGGCTTTCAGGGCCAATCGCAAGGCATGGATATGGCGCGTACCGCTGGCGTTCAACTCATTTACGGTTTCCAATGCCGCTTCTGATTTGTGCTCATCGACCAGCAAATCCAGTGTCGTGATAAGCCGTGCAGTTTTCAGCGGCGTATTATCTTCGATGCTGGCGAGCCAGATATCGCGCCGCTCGGGTTGTCCCATACGATGCGCAGCACGGGCGCCAATCAATGCCGCAACGCCAACATTGTCCGGCAGCTCGGCGGCGCGCGTAGCGGCTTTTTCAGCCTGCCCGAAACGCCCTTCAAACAACGATTTCAGTGAATCGCGCAGCGCATTGTTCGATGTGGTTTCGCGCTTGTGGCGGCGATAGCCGATCACGCGCGCAGGCAATTTTTGAGTCAAGCGAATGGCCCGGATCAACACATACAACACGACAAAGAGGATCAGCAGCAATACCACAAAGAAATTCAGCGACACATCAATCCGGTATGGCGGAAAAAACAGCACCACGTTACCGGGGTTATAACGCGCCAACACTGCCAGACCGATGGCAGCTGCGAACAGGGCAACAAGCCGGAGAAAGAATCGCATATGACTATGGCTTGCCTTTGTAAGTACGAATCGCCGCGGGACTGTCCAAGGCCGGCATGGTGATCGAGAGATTGCTGTTCTGTACCTGCTTGAGCATGGTCTGCACGGTTTGGGTCTGCTTGGCGCGGGTATCAAAATACTTGGTAATGGTTTCCTGCGCGGCGATCAGATCGCTGCGGAAAGCTGATTCATTACGCGAGAGCAGGCCAAGACGCGCATTGAGCAAACGCAGTTTGAGGTTTTCGCGGGCGTAGTAAGCCTGCGTCGGCGAGAGCAGCAATGCATCCGGATTATCGACGCTGCGCACCCGGATCAATTGGCTGATTTCGTTCCACATCTCGGTGCTCCAGCTTTGCCATTTATCCTTCAAACTCGTTTTCCAGTCGACTCCGACAACATCGGCGGCAGCCTGCGCAGATGCCGCGGCAGCGGCCTTGGCCGATTTTTCCGCTACCTGAGTGCTCGGACGGCTTACGCTGACGATTGATTTTTCATCCGACAACAACGGCATGCTGTCGATCTGGCCGATCACACTATCAAGCCGCACCGCGATACCGGTGACGTCGAGGCTCGGCAACGCTTTCAATTTTTCGATGTCATGCGCAATGGCGCGGCGGACGATAATGAACTGCGGCTTATCGGAGCGGGACAGGCTCTTGTCGGCATTCTGCAAAGCGATCAGAGCGCCCTCCACGTTACCGGCCAACTGTAATTGCTGACTGGCGGTCGATAGCACAGCTTCCACCTCAGACAACGCCTGCTCATCGCTATTCTTGGATAAATCCTTGTATAGCTGTTCCAGCGCCAATTGCTGGCTTTGGGCCTCGACCTGTTTGTTCTCAAGCACACTGACCTTGCCCTGCAATTCCTTGGTGCTGTCCTGTACGGACTTCACCCGCACCTTGGTTTCGGTATTGGAACTGTCGCCGACTTGCAGACGCCGCGCGATTTCCTGGCGCAGGCGCACATTCTCGGCATGCATCGACCACCATAGCTCCGCCAGCAGCAACGCCAACAGGAGCAGGATCACATAGATCAGGCCAAGTTGTCGTCCCGGGCTTTGGCCCCCATCGACCTTGAATGGCGGAAGCACGGGCTGCGCCGCGGATGCTGTCGCATTGATGTCAGGGCCAGCTTGCTGGCCCAATTCTGGAGTAGGTTGCGATTCGTTCATACCGGGAATTGTAACGCGTCGAGTAGACGTTCGTCGCCTGAGCCGGTCAGTGTGACGTCGACAAATCCAAGCGCATATGCTGTTTCGGCAATGCGGGCATGTGGGACAACGAGTTTCTGCTGTTGGATTTTTGCAACACCGGCACCGTTTTCGGCCTGCCGAACCAGCTCCAGCAGGTGTCCGAGCGCCTCCGAACTGGTTACGATCCAGTCGTGGCGACTATCTATCAATTGTTGCAACTGCACTTTCAATGCCATATCGAGCCGCGGCGCCTGACGTCTGTAAGCGGCAATCGGCTCGACGTCGATGCCTGCCGCGCGTAAAACATCCGCCAGTAATTCGCGACCGCTCTCGCCGCGTACCAGCAATACCCGGCGGCCGCGCAGCGCGCTGAGGTCAAGCGCTTGCAACAAGCCTTCAGAATCGGACCTGGCCGGATCTGGCGGGCTGAAGATCGCCGCGTTAGCTGCCGTCAAACCATGCCGGGCCAGTGCGGCGCGGCTGCCTTCGCCGACAATACCGATCGGCAGTTGCGATGGCCACTGCGCGATATAGCGGAACGCGGCGTCAATCGCGTTGGGGCTGACGAACAACACCAACGCATAGTCGTCGAGTCGGGCCAGCGCCGCCTGCAAGCCGGTACTGTCCGCCAAAGGCAGAATTTCCAGCAGCGGAAAGATGATCGCCTGCCGGCCGCGCGCAGTAATTTGGCTCGCCAGTGCAACCGCTTGCGCCGCGGGCCGGGTGATGACAACAGGTGGCAGGGATCGATCAATCTGCATGGCCGACTTGCAATGCTGGTAATTGTACGAGGCGCGCAATCGCAACATCATTGCGCCAAACCCGTATCGTGCCGTGACAGTTCACTAACTCAGCTCTTTGCAAAGCGCCAGGATCGCCGCTGCACCTTGCATGTTCAACGCTTGCGCAATCTGTCTGCCCAAGGCATCCGGGGTATCGGCTGCACCACTGGCGTCGGCTGTCACCACGCGCTGACCATCGGGTGTGCCGATCATCGCGCGCAGGCGCATCTGATCGCCGCTGATTGTCGCAAACGCCGCCAGCGGGATCTGGCAACTGCCGCCAAAAGCGCGCGACAGGGTGCGTTCGGCCGTCACCGCCTGGGCGGTCGGCAAATGATTCAGCGGTGCCAGTAACTGCTGCAAATCGGCGCGTTCGGCGCGAATCTCGATCGCCATCGCCCCTTGCCCCGGAGCCGGCAAACTCTGCTCCGGTTCAATCAAGGCTCTGATCCGTGCGCTCAAGCCAAGCCGTTTCAAACCGGCCGCAGCCAGTATGATGGCGGCATATTCGCCCCGATCCAACTTGGCCAGACGCGTATCCAGGTTGCCGCGCAACGGCTTGATGTGCAAATGCGGGAAACGCGCTGCGATCAGGGCCTGACGGCGCAAGCTACTGGTGCCTACAACGGCGCCGGCAGGCAGCGCATCCAGAGAGGCATAATCGTTCGAGACGAAGGCATCGCGCGGATCTTCGCGCTCCAGAATGGCGCTCAATGCAAAACCAGGCGGCAGCTCCATCGGCATATCCTTGAGCGAATGCACTGCGAGGTCAGCGTGCCCTTCCGCCATCGCCACTTCCAGCTCCTTGACGAACAAACCCTTGCCGCCGACTTTGGACAAGGTACGATCAAGAATTTGATCGCCGCGCGTGGTCATGCCGAGGATTTCTATATTACAGTCTGGATATAATGCAGACAGCCGGGCGCGCACATGTTCCGCTTGCCACATGGCCAATCGGCTTTCACGCGACGCAATGACTAATTTGGATGGGGAGAGTATTTTCGACACGGGTTCTTTCAAATTTTATCGATGCAGCGAATATCGTCAATGCAGCCAGGACAGAGTTATGCAATCACAAACAAGCTTGATCCGGAGGTGTAAAAAAGCCTCACAAATGCGTAGTTTTCGGGCCGAATTTTAGCATGTGGCCACTGCTCTTCTTCGAGTCTTATTGTCCGCCGTATTGGCCACCTTTTTAGCCACCTTTTTAGCCACCTTATTAGCCACCTTATTAGCCACCTTATTAGCCACCTTAATATCCGTCCTGTTTTCCATTTTATCGGCCACGTTCTTGTCTGCAAACACCGTACCGCCAGCAGCACCTCAGCTTCGCCCATGCTTTTCTTTGCAATTTAACCGTTTGATTGAATCAGTTTAGGACAAAATAAAGCGCCATGCCTCGCTGGCTTTTAACTTTGTCCTGCAAATCTTAAATTATGGTAAAAAAATCCACGCCCAACAAAGATGCCCCTCTCAAAGAGGATATTCGCCTGCTAGGCCGCTTACTAGGCGAGGTGTTGCGTGAACAGGAAGGCGATGCGGTCTTTGAAGTGGTAGAAACCATACGTCAGACGGCGGTCCGGTTCCGCCGCGAATCCGATCCGCAAGCCGGTGCCGATCTCGACCAGTTGCTCAAGAAACTAAGCCGCGACCAAACCAATTCGGTGGTACGCGCATTTTCCTATTTTTCGCACCTGGCCAATACCGCCGAAGACCAGCACCACAACCGACGCCGCCGCGCCCACCTGCTGGCAGGTTCGGCAGCGCAGCCCGGCAGCGTCGCCCATGCACTCAGCAAGCTGGACGATGCCGGCGTCTCCGGTGCAACGGTGCGCAGTTTCCTCAAGGAGGCGCTGATTTCGCCAGTGCTGACGGCACACCCAACCGAAGTGCAGCGCAAGAGCATCCTCGATGCTGAACGCGAGATCGCCCGCCTGCTGGCCCAGCGCGACCATCCGTTAACCGCCAAGGAACTGCGCGACAACACCGAACTGCTGCGCGGCCGCATCGCCACCTTGTGGTAAACCCGTATGCTGCGTTATACCAAACTGACCGTCGCCGACGAAATCGAAAACACGCTATCGTATTATCGGATCACGTTTCTACGCGAACTACCGGCACTGTATGACGACATTGAAGGCGAAATCGCCACGCAATTCCCAACCCGCGCACGCCAGGGCAGCAGCAACGCAGAATTGGCGCCGTTCGTGCAAATGGGCAGCTGGATCGGCGGCGACCGCGACGGCAATCCCAACGTCAACGCCAGTACCATGCAACGTGCGCTGACGCGGCAATCGACCACCATTTTCGATTTCTATCTGGAAGAAGTCCATGCACTGGGCGCCGAACTGTCGGTATCGACGCTGATGGTCAGCGTCAACCCGGCACTACTGGCGCTGGCGGAAAATTCGCCTGACACCTCTGACCACCGTGCCGATGAGCCTTATCGACGCGCATTGATCGGTATCTATGCGCGCCTCGCCTCAACCGCACGCGAGCTCGGCGCAACCAATATTCTGCGTCAGGAAGTCGGTGCCGCCGCGCATTACGCAACGCCGCAGGAATTCACGCAAGAACTGCAAATCGTCGAGGACTCGCTGCGCGCACACCATGGCAGCGCATTAATTAAGCCACGCCTGGCCACGCTTAAGCGCGCCTCCGAAATTTTCGGCTTCCATCTGGCATCGCTCGATATGCGCCAGAGTTCGGACGTGCATGAGCGCGTATTGACAGAACTGTTCGCGCAAGCGCAGGTGGCAAGCGCCTACGATAAACTCAGCGAAGAACAAAAGATCGACTTGCTGCTGACCGAACTGGCCAGGCCGCGCCTGCTCTACTCCCCGTATATCGCCTATTCCGATGAAACGGTTTCGGAACTGTCGATCCTGCGCGCTGCTGGTGAAATGCGCCAACGCTACGGTGCTCGCTCAATCCACAATTACATCATCTCGCACACGGAGACCGTCTCCGACTTGTTGGAAGTTTTACTGTTACAACAAGAAACCGGTCTGCTGCGTCCTGCCGCCAAGGGCTGCCCAGACACGGATAGTCTGGAAGTGATGGTGATCCCGCTATTTGAAACCATTCCGGATCTGCGCCGCGCTGCCGCCATCATGGCGCAGTTCATGGCGCTGCCGCCAGTGGCGCGCCTGATCGCCCAACAAGGCAAACTGCAAGAAGTCATGCTGGGCTATTCCGACCCCAACAAGGACGGCGGCTTCCTGACCTCCAACTGGGAACTGTATAAAGCAGAAACCCAGCTGGTGCGCGTATTCGATCGCGCCGGCGTCAAGCTGCGCCTGTTCCATGGCCGCGGCGGCACTGTCGGCCGCGGCGGCGGCCCCAGCTACCAAGCGATTCTGGCGCAGCCGCCGGGCACCGTCAACGGCCAGATCCGCCTGACCGAACAAGGTGAAATCATTGCCTCCAAATTCTCCAACCCTGAAATCGGCCGCCGCAATCTGGAGCTGTTGGTGCCGGCAACGCTGGAAGCCAGCCTGATGCCAAATAACGCCGACGCCAGACAAACCAAGAAGCTCAAGCAATTCGAAGAATTGATGGATGGCTTGTCGGAACGTGCCTACCAGTCGTACCGCAACCTGGTCTATGAAACCCCAGGCTTCACCGACTACTTCTTCGCCGCAACGCCGATTGCCGAAATCGCCGAACTCAACATCGGCTCGCGCCCCGCTTCACGCAAAGCAACCCGCTGCATCGAAGACTTGCGGGCGATTCCCTGGGGCTTTTCATGGGGCCAGTGCCGCCTGCTGTTGCCGGGTTGGTACGGCTTCGGCAGC
Source organism: Collimonas sp. (assembly GCF_044339385.1). Classification (NCBI taxonomy): domain Bacteria; kingdom Pseudomonadati; phylum Pseudomonadota; class Betaproteobacteria; order Burkholderiales; family Oxalobacteraceae; genus Collimonas; species Collimonas sp. The sequence continues at coordinate 8,869 of NZ_JBIIVN010000096.1, forward strand.
GCCATCGAAAGCTGGCTGCAGGAAGGCAAGGAGAACAAGCTGAAAGCGCAGAAACTATCGATCCTGCGCGCCATGTACAAGGAATGGCCGTTCTTCGCCACGCTGCTGTCGAACATGGACATGGTGCTCTCAAAGACCGATCTGGCCGTGGCCTCGCGCTACGCCGGGCTGGTCACCGACCGCAAGCTGCGCAACAGCATCTTCAAGCGTATCGTCGATGAACATGAACGCACCAGCAATATCCTGTCGGCCATCACCGGCGCCAAGGATCGCTTGTCGGGCAACCCGTTATTGGCACGTTCGATCAAGAACCGCTTTGCCTACCTCGATCCGCTGAATCACTTGCAGGTCGAACTAATAAAGCGCCATCGCAGCGTCACGGCCGCAGGCCGCACCACCGAAGAACGGGTCAAGCGCGGTATTCACCTGAGCATCAACGGCATCGCCGCCGGTTTGCGCAACACCGGCTGATATTTAGTCAGACCGCGACAGTCATACTCGGCATGCAATCAAAATGACCGGACAGATCATCGATCTGTCCGGTCATTTTTATCTGCTCCCTGCTCCCGGCAAGGCCCGCTGCCGCGGCGTCAATGGCCCACCAAGCTGCCCGGGATGGATGTGTAGAGGCTATCAAAGTCAATTCATCTTTCAGATTGTATGCCGTCATTGGGCCAACGTAATTAGTCCGCCCTGAACAATCCCATTTCCCAATAATTGTCTCAAGCCGTGACAGTCGCCATACGCCACATCGGCCAAAGCATTACCAGAAACGCAGCGCAAAAAAGCCGCAGCTTGCGCAGGATCAGGCGCAGGTTGCGGCCTGCGCCGCACAGGACTGCATGAATGGCGTCGCCCAAGGCACCCTTGAGCCAGTTTCTGCCGAGCCTGCCGTCCGATTTCATGTGGCCGATGGTCGGCTCGATGGCGCTGCGGCGCTTGATCATGGCCTTGATGTGTTGCGGCTGACCGAAAATTGACCCAGCAAAGGGCATAGTGCTGATTCAAAATTGACCCAGGTGTTCTACTTGTCCTGTCTAATTTTTAGGCAGGAGATATAAGGTGATCACCATGGAAATGTTAG
>NZ_JBIIVN010000097.1:0-9835 GCF_044339385.1 Collimonas sp.
GGTATCTTCTTCATTGCTGGTCTTTCCAAAGGATCGTTGATTTTACGTTACCTATGGAAGACTAAATTTCGGGGGAAGCTCAGTTTTTGTCACACGACTTGGTGAAAATCGAATTGTATTTGGGGCTTGTTATCCAGTTTAGAGTAATTCGACAAATTAGCGGATTGATCCATCATTTTTAAAGCCAGAGTGCCGACATGAGAACTTTTTTGAAGCTGTATCGTTATTATCGGAAGGGTGGTTACCGCGTGTTCCCCGCCGTGAAAAGAGCGAATCGCGCCTGGAATCACGGATTCTAGGATCCTCTGAGAATTTCACCTTGGATTAACTGCTCAGCCACGCTCGCGGGGAATCTTCGTGATCATAGGGATGATTGGTAACAATCATCCTTGGCTCAGGTTTACTTCAACAAAACCGGCACCGAAAGGCGCTTACCTGTGGTGTCGACGACTTTGGATATTTCGTGCACGACGCGGGCCTGAACGTTGTCCGGCAGACGGATGTAATCAAGGCTGTTGGCAATTTCGTCGCCTTCAATGAAAGTCCAGGTGAAGAACTGAAGCACGGCGGCGGTGCGTTCCGGCTGGCTGGTGACGCGCGGTACGTATACATACGTGGCACCGGTGATTGGCCAGCTTCCTGAGCCGGGTTTGTCAGTCAGCATTTCCTCGAAGTTGCCGGAATTGCGCCAGTTGCTGTTGGTCAGCGCAGATTTGAATGACAAGGCGTTCGGGTGGACGTACTGGCCGTCGCGGTTCTTGAGTTGCGCGTAGTTCAGGTTGTTTTCGAGTACGTAAGCGTATTCCGCATAGCCGATTGCCCTGGGTGTTTTCTTCAACATTGCGACCAGATCGGCCGAGCCCTTGATGGTTTTGACATCGGCATGCCAGGGGATGATGAAGTTGTTGCCGTATTGCTGCTTCCATTCTGGATTAACGCGGCTGAAGTAGTCGGTCAGCGTGAATGTTGTGCCCGAGCCGTCAGCGCGCGCCAGCGGCACGATGCGCAAATTGGGCAGCGCCAGTTTCGGATTTTCCTTGATGATGGCGGGGTCGTTCCACTTCTCTATTTTGCCGGAGTACATGCCGATGACCAGATCGGCGGTCAGGCGCAATTCGCCGTCCTTGATGCCCGGCAGGTTGATGATGGGTACCGCGCCGGAAATCACCGTGGGGAAGTCGAGCAAATTAAATTTCTTCAGATCCGCTGTCGACATCGGGGCATCGCTGGCACCGAAATCGGTGGCGTTTTCCTTGATCTTCTTGATCCCGCCAGACGAGCCTATGGCTTCATAGGCAAGCTTGTTCCCGGTTTTTTTGTGTAGGCTTGCTGCCATTTCAGATACAGCGGGGCTGCCGCCGTGGAGCCGGCGCCGTTGATGTCGATAGCCTGGGCTGCGTTGAGCCCGAAAGCGCAGAAGAGTACAGCAACGTATTTCAACATTTTTAACCTATGCAATATAAATAAATAATCCGGAGTGAGTCACTGGATAACGGCGGTTTTGGGTTTTTATTTTGGCCAACAATCGAGTTTCAAAAATACAGGGCGCAATTGTGCCCGCATTGCGTTGGCAGTGGGTAATCAAGCATCATTTTATTAAATGTAATTCGATAAAAATTGCAAAAAAAATAACCTTGTTGCAATTTTTGGAGTCGGCCGCTGGCAGGGCTTGTAGCCGAGCTTGCAGAAGGGCGGCGTAGATCGCAAGACATAAAGTGCGGAACCATGTCGGTGGATAGTTTATGGCCACCTTTGGGGTAGCGAAAATGCTGTGGCCGGATACTGTCTTTGCGCTAATCCCAGTGTCCTTGCACTGCTTTCAGCTCAGGTAAGCGCAGATGTCACTTTGAGAACCTCGTCGGCAGTGGTTACGCCTTCGATAATCTTTAAGGCACCGGCCAGCCGCAACGGTTTCATGCCGTCGGCGAAACTTTGTTGCCGGAGTGCGTGGATGTCGGTTTCGCTCTGGATCAGCTTAGAGAACGGCTGCGTGACGCTCAGCAATTCGTACAAGCCGGTGCGGCCGCGATAGCCGGTTTGACGGCACTCAGGGCAACCAACCGGATGATATACCTTGTCCGGCTTGGGCACGCTCCAGTTTTCAATCAGCGTGGCCCAAATATCGTCGGCAATCTCACCATCGGGACTCTTGCAGTGCGTGCACAGCGTGCGTACCAGGCGCTGCGCCATGATGCCGATTAGTGTGGTTTCCAGCAGGTAGTAGGGGACACCTAATTCCAATAACCGCATTACCGCCGAGGGCGCATCGTTGGTGTGTAGCGTCGACAGCACCAGGTGGCCGGTGAGGGCTGCCTGGATCGCCATTTCAGCGGTTTCCAGGTCACGGATTTCGCCCGCCATGATGATGTCGGGGTCCTGCCGCATCAGCGCGCGCACGCCATCGGCGAAGTTCAGGTCGATGCCGTGGTTGACCTGCATCTGGTTGAATGACGGCTCCACCATTTCGATCGGATCCTCCACCGAGCAGACATTGACCTCGGAGGTGGCCAGCGCTTTGAGTGTGGTGTAGAGCGTGGTGGTCTTGCCGGAACCGGTAGGGCCGGTCACCAGGATGATGCCGTGCGGGCGCTTGGTCAGGTCGTCCCAGCGCATCGCGTCGTCCGGCGGGAAGCCAAGTTCGGGCAGGGTCTTGACCACCACATCTGGATCGAAAATTCGCATCACCAGTTTCTCGCCGAACGCGGTAGGCAGGGTAGAGAGGCGCAGTTCGATTTCCTGGCCGCCAGCGGTACGGGTTTTGATCCGGCCATCTTGCGGGCGACGCTTTTCGATGATGTCCATCCGCCCCAGTAGCTTGATGCGAGCGGTCATGGCGATCATCACCACTGCCGGCACCTGATAGACCTGATGCAGCACGCCGTCAATGCGGAAGCGGATTGCGCTGAAATCGCGCTTGGGTTCCATATGGATATCGGAGGCGCGCTGCTCAAAAGCGTATTGCCAGAGCCAGTCGACGATATTGACGATGTGCTGATCGTTGGCGTCGACTTGTTTGTTGCTCTTGCCCAGCTCGACCAGTTGCTCGAAATTGTTGCGCAGCGCCAGTTCCTGGCCACTCGATTTATGCGCGCTTTTGATGGACTTGGCAAGCGTAAAAAACTGCGCGATGTACTGTGCTATATCGAGCGGATTGGAAATCACCAAACGGATATGGCGGCGCGTGATCTTGGCGATTTCGGCCTGCCATTCGGTGCGGAAAGGCTCGGCGGTGGCAATCACCAGTTCAGTCGGCGTCAGCTCCACCGGCAGGATATTGAAACGCGTGGCATAGCTGGCCGACATCACATCGGCGACTCGGGTAAAGTCGATCTTGAGTGGATCGATTCGGTAGAACGGCAATTTTACCTGGCGCGCCAGCCACTCGGTAAGCCATTCAAGCGTAATCACGCGGTGCGGCGGCAGTGCCGACTGCCGTTTGCATTGCGCTACTGCAGTGAGCGGATGGATTGCCACCGGCGCGTTACGGAAGATTCCCAGGGCCTGCGTGTAGAAGGTTTTGACCTCGGCTTTGTCAACCGTGCCGTCGTTCAGCAGCCAGGTAAAAACCTGTTGCAGATCGAGGGTCTTGGTAGGCGCATTATTCATTGCTGTGGGCGTTTGGTCAGGGGTTGGTCGGGAGGCGAATGCCGCTACTGCGCCGCATGCCAGGTTTTCAAGCCGTTGACCCAGGATTTGGCGGGCAGTTTGGTGGCAGCGGTAATTTCGGCGCTACGTTCGTATAATGCGCTGAAATCGATCTGCCGCTTGCGCTTGAACGCTATGGCGATGACGTTGCCCTCATGAACTTCGGGCAGACACCAGACATCGGCGAAAGCGAAGCGCATCGCTTTGAGGTTCTTGGCATAGCTCGGATGGTCGCCGAACAGGTTCACGGTCATGATGCCGTCATCGGTCAGGCAGGCCGCGCAGGCACTGTAGAATTCGGGCGTGTCGAGGACCGGGCCGCGTGCGGTGGCGTCGTATAAGTCCACCTGTAAGGCATCAATGCTGGCGGCATGATTCTGGTCCGGCACATAATCCATCGCATCCATTTCCAGTACCGACAGACGTTCATCGTCAGGCGGCAATTTGAACATCGAGGCACAAATCGCCAGCACCGACGGATTCAATTCTACGGCGGTCACGCGGGCTGCCGGAAACTGGCGATAACTGAACTTGGTCAGCGCTGCCGTACCCAGGCCTAGTTGCACGATATGTTGCGGCTGAGGATTGAACAGCATCCAGGCCATCATCTGTTGCGCATATTCGAGCTCAGGCCAATCCGGTTTGCGGATGCGCATTGCGCCCTGCACCCACTCGGTGCCGAAATGCAGGTAACGTACGCCGTCCTGTTCGGACAGGGTGACGGGCGCGAACTTGGGTTTGCGCGGCGGTTTGGGGGCATCCTTGCGCACCGCCTCGGTGCGTTTGGGCGCGCCGGTTTTGCGCGGCCCTGCCATACGATTGGCATCGGCTTCGATGGATTTGCGTTTGATCAGCATTAGTTGGATAGGTAAGCGGCAAATAAAGTCGGGTGAGGCGGCACCCTGAAAACGAAATAACAAATAAGTTACATTAGGCAATGATACCGCGTCATAGCGCTAATTTTTGCGTAAATGTTGTCTGTGCGTTAGCCGGTGACGAGGAGGGTAGCACCAGCGTGTCGTAGCCGGCGGCGGTAAACTGCGGCGCAAATTTGCCGGAAGTTTTGCCATTGAAACAAACTCTTGCCAGGTGCGGGCAACGCTGGCGCAGCAGACCGAACTGGTTGGCTTGCGCATTACGGATGGCACTATCGAGGCTGCCAGCCCGCTCACAGCCTGCTATCACGTCCCACAAGCCGATCCGATGCGATTGCAAGCACGCCAGCTGGTCGGCGTAGGGCAGTCCGACCAGATCATCCCCAAGTACTGCAGAAAGCAGCGGCCAGAACTGATTGCGCGGATGGCCGTAGTATTGCCGGATACTGAGCGAAGCCACGCCGGGGGAAGCTGCCCAGAATCAGGAGGCGGGTATCGGCATCGATCACCGGTGGAAATCCTATTTGTGCGGCAGGCGCTGCGGTGGTGGTCATTGGTAGCGGTGGGGTAGCGGTGGGGTGGCGATATAGTAGCGATGGCGCAGCAAGCCGGATAGTTTAGGCAAGTGTTCATTATCCACGCAAGTGATACGTGGACATCGGGTTTTTGTCTGTGTACAACTGGCAAATCCTTATTGGCCGCGATTGGCCCTAAAATGGCGCTAGAAACTTCATGCATCGCCAACCAAAAAAATTAACGAAAAAGGAGCAAACACATGTCGAAACCAGTTGTTATCGTTACCGGTGTCAGCCGTGGCATCGGCGCCGCAACCGCGCAACTGGCCGCTGCCCGTGGCTATGCCGTGTGCGTCAACTATGTGCATAACCAGGCCGCGGCGCAAGCCGTGGTTGATACGATCCGTGCGGCAGGCGGCGAGGCGCTGGCCGTCGCAGGCGATGTCGCGCTCGAGGCCGACGTACTCAAACTGTTCCAGACGGTGGATGCCGAACTTGGCCGGTTGACCGCGCTGGTCAACAACGCCGGAATTCTAGAACCGCGGATGCGGGTTGAAGAGATGGACGTGGCGCGCCTGCAACGCATCTTGACCACTAATATCATCGGCAGTTTTCTATGCGCACGGGAGGCGGTACGGCGCATGTCGACCAAGTTCGGTGGTCACGGCGGCGCCATCGTCAACCTGTCGTCAATGGCGGCAAAGCTTGGCGGGCCTGGCGAATATGTCGATTACGCGGCGTCCAAGGGGGCCATCGATGCGATGACCGTCGGCCTGGCGAAAGAAGTCGCCGATCAGGGCATCCGGGTCAACGCTGTCCGGCCCGGCGTGATTTATACCGATATCCATGCCAGCGGTGGCGAGCCTGGCCGGGTCGACCGTATCAAGGACAGCGTGCCGATGCGACGCGGCGGCAGTGCTGAAGAAGTGGCCGAAGCAATTATCTGGCTGTGGTCCGATGCTGCCTCATATTCGACCGGGTCCTGTATCGATGTCGCCGGCGGTCGTTAAGCGGCCGGATTGCGGTTTGCTTGCGCTCGTATTTTGTCAAAACATTAAAGACATTGAGAAATGTTGTTAAAATAGATCGTTGCCCTGAAAAATCAGGCTCGTCTCATAACACTTTACCGCTGCGTTATGGATCACCTGGCACCTCCGCTGGTTTCCGTATCGTCAGCCATTTCCTATAGGAGAGCATGTATATGAAGTTGCCAATAAAGAAGAATTTGATTGCGATGGTTGCAGTGGTTGCCGTTATTGCATTAACGGGCTGTGCTTTCCCGTCTAATTCGGCAAGCGTATATAGCAGCAGCCAGGCCCAAGGTGAGCAAACTGTACGTATGGCCATTGTTGATTCAGTGCGTCCGGTGACTATCGACAAGAAAAGCGGTGGCAATGCCGGCACATTGGCTGGCGGAGCGATTGGCGCAGTCGCTGCCGGTTCCACCATCGGTAGCGGCAACGGTTCGCTGGCTGCCGGGGTTGTCGGCGCGGTGCTAGGCGGGATAGTTGGCAATCAGGTAGAAAGTAATCTGAGCAAGAGTCAAGGGCTGGAAATTACCGTGCGCCTGAGCAACGGCGAATTGCGTGCGATCACTCAAGATGCCGATGAGCAATTCAAGGTTGGCGACCGCGTGCGCTTGTTGTCGTCGGGCGGCATTACCCGGGTAACACACTAAGCACGCAAGGCGGCTCGCCGTCAGTAAGCGCAAGGACTGGGACTGAAGGATGTCTTCCCGGTCCTTGTTGCGTGTTGAGATTAGGATCCGTTGTGAATCACTACAAGCAGGGCCGTGGCCGTGCTCTTGCCGACATTCTCAATGTAATGCGGGCGGTCCGCAGCATATCTCGCCGTTTCGCCCACTTTTATTTTCGTTAAGTTAGTGCCGCTTTGCACTTCCAGCGTGCCTGATAGCACGGTTAAGTGCTCGCGCGAAGCCGGTTCGTGGGCATCCGAATCGAGGCAGCCGCCAGGCTCCACAGATAACTCATACCACTCAAACTGCCCTGCTAGTTCAATCGGGCCGAGAATCCGCAGCACGCAATGGCCGTCGCGTGAACGCAACGATGGCGTCGCATGGCTGGGTAAGGTTTCGATTGAGGCTGGTGCGGCTTGATTGCCGTCGACCAGCAACGAAATCGGCACGCCGAGCGCATTCGCCAGCCGCCACACCACCGCAACCGTTGGGTTTGCCTGGTTTCTTTCGATTTGCGATAGCATGGATTTGGAGACGCCGGCACGCTTGGACAACGCGTCCAGCGACAGTCCGTCGGCCTGGCGCAACCGGACCAGTGTGTCGCCGACCTTGGGTGGTGCATCTTCTGAATTGTTGTCCGCCATATTTCCTGAATTGCTGGCCATCTGGTTGACAGCGTTTGTTTTGTGCATTATCGTGGAATTCTTGTTCGATATACCAAATATCGGACGGTATATTATATAAGATTGAGGCCGACCATGACGCAAAACAGTTCTCCGGGCTTTTACTCCCATATTCACAGTGAATTGACTGCCATCCAGGCTGCCGGTTTGTTGAAGTCCGAACGTCTGATCCTTGGCCCGCAAGGCGGCAAGATCGACACCGAAAACGGTGAATTGATCAACTTGTGCGCCAACAACTATCTCGGCCTGTCGTCGCACCCGGCCCTGATCAAGGCGGCCCATGCCGCACTCGATTCACATGGCTTCGGCATGAGTTCGGTACGTTTCATTTGTGGCACGCAGGATATCCACCGCGAGCTTGAGCAGCGCCTGGCGCGCTTTCTCGGTACCGAGGATTGCATCTTGTACGCCGCTGCGTTCGACGCCAACGGTGGTTTGTTCGAGCCGTTACTGGGCGAGCAGGACGCGATCATCAGCGATTCGCTCAACCATGCTTCGATCATCGACGGCATCCGTTTATGCAAGGCCAAACGCTACCGTTACGCGCACAACGATATGGCCGATCTGGAGCGCTGTTTGAAACAGGCTCGGGCCGATAATGCGCGCTTTGCGATGGTGTTCACCGACGGCGTGTTTTCGATGGATGGCACCATCGCGCAACTTGGCGAAATCCGCCAGCTGTGCGACAAATACGACGCGCTGCTCGGCGTCGACGATTGCCACGCTACCGGTTTCATGGGTGATCGCGGTCGCGGTACGCACGAGGCGCGCGACATTTTTGGCAAGGTCGATGTCATCACCGGTACCCTTGGCAAGGCGCTGGGCGGTGCCAGCGGTGGCTTCACAGCCGGCAGGCGCGAAGTGATCGAACTGCTGCGGCAGCGTTCGCGGCCGTATTTGTTTTCGAACACGTTGATGCCCGCCATCGTCGGCGCTTCAATTGAAGCGTTGAATCTGCTGGAAGCATCGACCGAGCTGCGCGACCGTCTGGAGCGCAACACGGTGTACTTCCGCAAGGCGATCACCGAAGCCGGGTTCGACATCAAACCGGGCACGCATCCGATCGTGCCGCTGATGGTGTACGACGCGGTGGTGGCGCAAAAGCTGTCGCGCCGCCTATACGAACTGGGCGTGTACGCTGCCGGCTTTTTCTATCCGGTGGTGCCGCAAGGACAGGCGCGGATTAGGGTGCAGATGTCGGCGGTGCACGATGAAGCGACGTTGCAACGCGCGGTGGCAATTTTCCGGCAAGCAGGCGAGGAGCTCGGCCTGCTGAAGAACTAAAGAGAGAAAAATGAAAAAGATATTGGTAATCGGCGCCAACGGCCAGATCGGCACCGAACTGACGACGGCGCTCGTCAAATTGCATGGCACTCACCAGGTTGTGACAAGCGATATCCAGCCGCAAGGACGCCACCCGCAGTTATCCTACGAGAGATTGGATGTAACCGATGCCAAGCGCTTGGCTGAGGTGGTAACGCAGCACGATATCGGCGAAATCTACCACCTGGCGGCAGCGTTGTCGGCCCGCGGCGAAGAGCATCCGGAGTGGGCATGGAACCTCAACATGAGCGGCCTGCTGAACGTGCTTGAGGTGGCGCGGCAAGCGAAGTTGTCTAAAGTATTTTGGCCTAGTTCCATCGCTGCCTTTGGCCCCCCAACCCCGCGCGATAATGCGCCGCAGGTTGGCGCCATGGACCCTAAAACCGTCTACGGTATCTCCAAACTGGCCGGCGAACACTGGTGCGCCTGGTACGCCGAGAAATACGGCATGGACATCCGCAGCTTGCGTTATCCGGGCCTCATCAGCTATTCGACCGAACCTGGCGGCGGTACCACCGATTACGCAATCCAGGCTTTGTTTGCAGCAGCTGCGGGCAATAATTACACCAGCTTCTTAGATGTCGACAGCACGCTGCCGATGATGTATATGCCGGATGCGGTGCGTGCCACCATCGAATTGATGAGCGCACCAAAGGCGCAACTCAAGGTAGTCGGTTCTTATAATCTCGCGGCCTGGAGTTTTTCGCCGGGCGAACTGGCAGACATTATCCGGCACCGTTATCCGGCTTTCGAGATGCGCTATCAGCCGGATTTCCGGCAAGCGATCGCCGATGCCTGGCCGCGCTCGATTGACGATGCCAGGGCGCGCGCAGAGTGGTCATGGGCGCCTGCTTACAGCTTGGTCGAGATGGTTGACGACATGCTGACGCATTTAGCTGCCGCGCAGCCGGCGGCGCAAGGAAAAGCGGCTTAAGATAGAGAACGCTGGGTGTATCGCTCACATAGCGCATATAGCGCATATAGCGCATATAGCGCATATAGCGCATATAGCGCATATAGCGCATATAGCGCATATAGCGCATATAGCGCATATAGCGCATATAGCGCATATAGCGCATATAGCGCATATAGCGCATA
>NZ_JBIIVN010000098.1:0-9793 GCF_044339385.1 Collimonas sp.
GCACGGCTAGCTCCTTGAACTCCGCCGTGTACATCTGTTTTGGTATCTTCTTCATTGCTGGTCTTTCCAAAGGATCGTTGATTTTACGTTACCTATGGAAGACTAAATTTCGGGGGAAGCTCAGTCGTACCGTTAATCATTTCCATAAATATTTTTTGTTAAATCAGTTTTTGGCGGTGTCCCGCAACGGTTGGATGGCATATGCCATGGGCAAGCACAGTGAGTCAGCTTGCACGGAATCGGATATCTTTAACGTGGCGCGCTCGGTATGCGCTTGGTATGGGTCCGCCGCCTTCGCGGCAATCCTCGAATTTGCCGTTCGCGGTCGCCGCTTCGCAAGCGCATCAGCATTTTTGGGCAAATTATTGTCCCGATCAAGTTGATGTTCTCTTGGTCTGTTGTTTTCCATCAGATGAATCCGGTACCCGGGTACCGGATTGGTAAGCGATAACCAGGCGCCGAATGCTGCGGCTGGCGATGACAAAGGACTTCGATGCATTCAACCCTGACAGGTTCCATTTCGGCATGTCTGGCGTTCATTCTTGCCTTCTTTCTGCTGCGGCTGTGGTTATCTCTGCAACGAAGTTGATGTTGCGTCGCCGGATGGTGCTGGAGCCGTTATAATTTGGGGCTGCAAAGCAAATTTTTTCATTATTGACGAGAGCACACCATGAGTCTGAATCAAGTATCGGCCGGACGGGATTTGCCAAACGATTTTAACGTCATCATCGAAATCCCGATGAACGCCGATCCGATTAAATATGAAGTTGACAAGGAATCCGGCGCGATTTTCGTTGATCGCTTCATGGGCACCGCGATGCATTACCCATGCAACTACGGTTATATTCCACAAACCCTGTCGGAAGACGGCGATCCGGTCGACGTACTGGTGATCACCCCATTCCCGCTGTTTCCTGGCGTCGTGGTGCGTTGCCGTCCGATCGGCGTGCTGAAGATGTCGGATGAAGCCGGTCAGGATGCGAAGCTGCTGGCGGTGCCGGTCGACAAGGTCCTCGGCATCTACACGCACTGGCAAAAGCCGGAAGACATGAATGAGCTACGCCTGAAGCAAATCCAGCATTTCTTTGAACACTACAAGGATCTGGAAAAGGGTAAATGGGTCAAGGTCGACGGCTGGTTTGGTCCGGACGAGGCGCGCAAGGAAATCTTGTCGGGCGTCGAGGCTTACAAAAAATCTATCGAGAAGTAATTCTCAGCGTTAATCTCAGAGCCATTCTCAGCGCAGGGAGAGCTACCCGTTGGTTCGCCCCGCAGGCCATCCATTCATATGCAACATGCGTTGCATATGAATGGATGGCAGTTTGTTTGCATCCCGCCCAGCTATTCTGCATGTTTGGCGTCGAAGTGCCGGCTGCCTGCCAGCGCTGCACTGAAGTAGGACAGTCGCGCCAATCCTTGCACTCGGTTTTACCCGTCGCCTCGCGGCTTACCCTGAAGCGCTAGCAGCAGGCGCGCGCCAAACTGGTTCAGCGCCAAGCCGCCGAGCACCAGTGCGCCCGCGACGATTTTCCACCATTGCAGCGACTCGTCCAGTATCAACGCCGCGCTCAGGATGCCGACCAGCGGAACCAGCAGCGAGAACGGCGCCACCGTCGCCGCGGGATATTTGCGCATCAGGATGGTCCAGATGCCATAGCCGACGATGGTGTTCGGATACGATTGATACAACACAGCCGCCAGCGACACCCAGCCAAAATGAGTGAATGCGTAATGCCATGCGGCCGGACCTTCCAGCACCGCTGAAGCCAACAGTAACGGTGGCGAGGCCATCAGTGAACCCCAGACCATCAATGCCAGCGGATTGAAATTGCGCATTTTCTTGGTGACGATATTGGCGCTGGCCCAGCTGAAACCGGCGCCGATGACCATCAGGAGGCCGATCAAGGTGGCCTTCGCCTCTAGGTGTGCGGCGACCAACACCATCCCTGCCAATGCCACTACAGCGCCCAGCAACTGTGTTGCCCGCGGGCGTTCATCGAGCAACAGCACTGCCAGGCCGATGGTGAAAAAAGCCTGGAGCTGGATCACCAGCGAGGCCAGGCCGGCACCCAGACCGAGTTTCATGCCACAAAAAAGCAGGGAAAACTGTAGCGCGAACTGGAACAGGCCGAAGCCAATCAGCAGCCGCCACGGAATCGACGGCCGCTTGATGAAAAACACCAGTGGCAGCGCGGCGAAGATAAATCGCAAGGCCGAGAAAAGCAACGGCGGCAACCCGCCCAGTCCGATCTTGATCACCACGAAATTCAAGCCCCAGATGGTGACGGTCAGCACAGCTAGCAGGATGTCGGTCGGTTGCATGGTCTCTCGTTATTTTTATAGATGAGGATGAATGTTGCAGCGGGGACGAAACATGTCAGGGGCTAATGCGCCTCCGGACGAAATGGATTGCGATCATTCAGTTCATCCATGTAGTGATTGATGCCTTCGGCTTCGCGAGCCAGGAAATCGGCCGCTGCGTCAGCAAATCCCGGGTGTGCAAGCCAGTGCGCCGACCAGGTTTTTTGCGGCAGGAAACCGCGCGCCATCTTGTGTTCGCCTTGGGCGCCGCCTTCGAAGCAGGCAATCTTTTGGCTGATGCAGAATTCCAGCGGTTGGTAGTAAGCAGTTTCAAAATGCAGGCAGGGCACGTCCTCAATCGCACCCCAGTAGCGGCCATACAGGGTTTGCCCTGTATAGACCAGTAGCGACGCGGCAATCGGCTTGCCGTCGCGCTCGGCGATGATCAGCAGCAGGTTGTGCGGCATGCCGACGGCAATCCGCAGGAAGAAATCCAGGTTCAGATAAGGCGTTGAATGATGTGCGCTATAGGTGCGCCGATAGCAACGATTGAAGAAGACCCAGTCTTCCTCGGTAGCATCCTCGCCGCGCACGTGGCGAAAGCGTACGCCAGCCTCGGCCACCTTGCGCCGCTCAGCCAGGATGTTCTTGCGTTTCTTGCGTTCCAGCGTGGCCAGGAAGGCCGCGAAATCGGCGTAGCCAGCGTTAAGCCAGTGAAACTGGACGCCGCTGCGCAGCATGAAGCCGGCCTGTTGCAACGCGCCGGTCTGGTCTGCCGGCGGATAGAGAATGTGGGTCGACGAGGTTTGGGTATCCTTGCGCAGCGATTGCAACACTGCGATCAACATTGCCCTTGCCTGATCGTCTCGCGCCAGCAGCCTGCCGCCTGTGACCGGCGTGAAAGGAATCGCCGACAGTAACTTGGGATAATACTTAAGGCCATTGCGTTCGTAGGCATCGGCCCAGGCCCAATCGAACACGTATTCGCCGTAAGAATGGAATTTGACGTACAGCGGCAGGGCGGCGATCAGTTGCGGCGGCTGTTCGGCATCGTCCCACAGCGTCAGGTATTGCGGCTGCCAGCCGGATTGTTCCGAGGCGCTGCCGCTTTCGTGCAATCCATGCAGGAAAGCGAAGGACAGGAACGGGTTAGCATCGGCTTGCAGGGCAAGCAGTCCATCCCAGGCCGCCTGGCCGACTTCGCTCAGGGATGAAATGATGCGCGTGCTGATCTTGGTTGTTGTCTGGTTAATCAAGGACTTTGCGAACCGTCAAGTTGGTGGGTAAAGCTGGAGTTTAGCACTCTGCTCAGGAAACCCGGTCGGCTCTGAGGCTGAGGCATTAGCGTGCGATAATTGAGCCGTTGCCAAGAGCCCGGATGCCGCCGTCGCGCTCTGCGACGCGACAGCCAATGCAGGAAATAATGATGACCAAGAATAGCTTTTTCAACCTTTACTCCCATGATTTTGCGCGCGTTGCGGTCGCCGTTCCGCGTTGCCGGGTGGCCGATCCCGTTTTTAATGCTGCCGAGACTATCGTACTGGCGCAGCAGGCCGCGCAGCAAGGCGCTGTGCTGGTGGCATTTCCAGAGCTGGGTTTGTCGGCCTATACCTGCGATGATCTGTTTCACCAGCGGGCTTTGCTGTATGCCTGCGAAGCAGCATTAGCTACGCTGGTAGAGGCTTCCCAAAAAATCTCGTTGGCGATGATCGTCGGCGTGCCGCTGCGGGTTGAGCATCAGCTGTTCAACTGTGCGGTGGTCGTCGCAGGTGGTCGTATCCAGGGCGTGGTGCCGAAGAGCTACCTGCCCAACTACGGCGAATTCTATGAGGCGCGCCAGTTCAGTGCCGCTGAAAATACCGCAGTCCGCGGCGCACAATTGCTTGGTGCCAGGGTGCCGTTCGGTAGTGGATTGCTGTTCGAGGTGGCCAACCTGCCGCTGTTGCGTTTTCATGTCGAGATTTGTGAAGATGTCTGGGTGCCGATTCCGCCGTCGTCGTTTGCGGCGCTGGCCGGCGCCAGCGTGTTGGTTAACTTGTCTGCCTCAAACGCGCTGGTCGGCAAGGCCGCCTATCGCCATCAACTGGTGGCGCAACAATCGGCGCGTTGCTTGTCTGCCTACCTGTACACCTCGGCCGATAATGGCGAGTCGTCGACCGACCTGGCCTGGGATGGCCAGGGGCTGATCTACGAAAACGGCGAGTTGCTGGCGCAATCCGAGCGTTTCCTCAACGATTCGCATATCATCTTTGCCGACATCGACCTCGAACGTCTGTCGCGCGAACGCATGCGCCAGACCACGTTCGGGCAATCGGTACGACGCCATGCCGATGAAGTGGCGCGGTTTGAAGTGATTCGTTTTGAACTGGCATTGGCGCTGGATAAAGCGTTACCGCTGGCGCGCCACGTTGAGCGCTTTCCGTATGTGCCATCCGATCTCAAGCGGCGCGATGAGCGCTGCACCGAGGTCTACAACATTCAGGTGCAGGCGCTGGTGCAGCGTCTCTCGGCAAGCAGGATTTCCAAGGTGGTGATCGGCGTTTCGGGGGGGCTGGATTCGACCCACACGTTGCTGGTGTGTGCTAAAGTAATGGATAAGCTCAAGCTGCCGCGCGCCAATATCCTGGCCTACACCATGCCGGGTTTCGCTACCAGCGAGCGCACCTTGCTGCAGGCGCGGCAGTTGATGCAACTGGTCGGTAGCACCGCAGCGGAGATCGATATCCGTCCAAGCTGCCTGCAAATGCTGAAAGACCTCGGCCATCCTTATGCCGAAGGTAAGGAGCAGTACGACATTACCTTTGAAAACGTGCAGGCCGGCGAACGCACCAATCATTTGTTCCGGCTGGCCAACCACCATCATGCGATCGTCATCGGCACCGGCGATTTAAGCGAGCTGGCGCTGGGCTGGTGCACTTATGGCGTGGGCGATCACATGTCGCACTACAACGTCAACGCCAGCGTGCCGAAAACCCTGATCTCGCATCTGGTGCGCTGGGTTGCGGAGACTGGTGCCATCGGCAATCAGGGCGCGGACGTATTGCTCAACGTACTGGATACCGAAATTAGTCCTGAGCTGGTGCCCGGCAAGGCCAACGGCAAGCCGGAGCAGATCACCGAAAACGTCATCGGGCCGTATGAGTTGCAAGACTTTAATCTGTACTACACCTTGCGCTATGGTTTCGCGCCGTCGAAAGTGGCGTTCCTGGCGTTGACGGCCTGGCACGACAAAAACCTGGGACGCTGGCCGTATGATGTACATGTGGCGCGCAACCAATACGACCTGGCTGCCATCAAGCGCAATCTGAGAATTTTTCTTGACCGCTTTTTCAGGACCAGCCAGTTCAAGCGTTCTTGCGTGCCGAACGCACCGAAGGTGGGCACCGGCGGGTCCTTGTCGCCGCGCGGCGATTGGCGCGCGCCGAGCGACTCGGAAGCGACAGTGTGGCTGGCCGATTTGGCGCGAATTCCCGATGAGGAGCCATGCCAGAAGTAGCAAGCGGGGAGTGAGATGTTCGATGCAATGCGTTTTAAATACACTTATTGACCTGCGCATATAGACAAATAGCATTTTTCATATACTCTTCTAGCTTGCGCTTGATGCAGGCCGGGTTGCTGCCTCGCTCAGGCTTGCTGCAAAGATTTATGTTTATCGCCTAAAGGAGTTGTCATGAATCAAATTACTGCCGTTATCAAACCATTCAAGCTGGACGAGGTGCGGGAAGCCCTCGCCGAAGTCGGCGTCACCGGTTTGACCGTGACTGAAGTCAAGGGCTTTGGCCGTCAGAAAGGCCATACAGAGCTGTACCGCGGCGCTGAGTACGTTGTCGATTTTCTGCCGAAAGTTAAAGTCGAACTGGTGGTCGACGATGCGTTGACCGAGCGCGCAGTGGACGCCATCATCAAGGCGGCACGCACCGGAAAGATCGGCGCCGGCAAGATTTTCGTGCGGAACATCGAACAGGTGATCCGCATCCGTACCGGCGAAACCGGTCCTGATGCAGTTTGATGTAGTGCACTGAGCTTAATCACTATCTTCTCATCCGCTATCCTGCCGCGGTCGTTCGATGTAATGGATGACTGACCGCGGCACCGAGTTCATCAGTTCCGCTTCCACATATTGAGTGCAGTGAAAAATCCGTAAGGCATTTTTCGCATACCGTCAGGCGTTTTTCTTATTGGACGGGGATTGTCGCTGCACGTTATCTTCACCTCTTCAACCGCCAACCGCAGTCACGAGCTGCGGGCGGCCATGCCATAGAAGAGGTGATTCATGTCGTCAATCGCGACACTTGCAAGTGAAACCGGCCAGGCCGACCTGTTACCCCGGGTACTGCCGGCGCATCGCATCAGCAATGATCAAGAAGCATTGGAAATAGCGCAAGCGCTGGCGGCCGAATTCCGTGTCGGCGCCAGTTTGCGCGACCGCGAACGGCAACTGCCGCTGGCCGAGCTGGAACAATTCTCGCGCTCCGGCCTTTGGGGCATTTCAGTGCCGCGCGCCTGCGGCGGCGCCGGCGTCTCGCATGTAACCTTGGCCGAAGTGATCGCGACGATTGCCTCGGCGGACGGCTCGCTGGGCCAGATTCCACAAAATCATTTCTATGCGGTTGAGGTTTTACGCGTCAACGGTAGCGAGGCGCAAAAACGCTTTTACTTTGAGCGCATCATGGCCGGAGAACGTTTCGGCAATGCGCTGGCCTAACTTGGCACGCGTACGTCGCAGGAGCGCCGTACGCGGCTCAGCAAGGATGGCGACGGCTTCCGCATCAATGGCCGCAAATTCTATGCGACCGGCGCACTGTATGCGCACCGCATCCCGGTCTCGGTGATTGATGACGACGGCGTGCAGCAACTGGCTATCGTCAAGCGCGATGCCGCCGGAGTGAGCGTGATCGATGACTGGTCGGGATTCGGCCAGCGTACTACCGGCAGTGGTTCGGTGGTATTTGAGGATGTCTGGGTCGAGGCCGATGAAGTGGTGCCGTTTCAAAGTGCCTTTGAACGTCCGACTTCGCTGGGTCCGGTGGCGCAGCTGTTGCATGCGGCAATCGACATCGGCATTGCACGCGCTGCGTTGCAGGATGCGGCCGCATTCGTGCGCACCCGTTCGCGTGCCTGGATCGACAGTAAGGTGGAGCGTGCAATCGACGATCCGCTGACAGTGCGCGAGTTCGGCGATCTGTCGGTACGCCTCAGCGCGGCCGAGGCGCTATTGGAACTGGCGGGAACGGCAGTCGATAGTGCCGCCCAGGCGGCGACGGCGGATACGGTAGCTGCAGCCTCGATTGCGGTGGCGGAAGCACGCGTGTTGACCACCGAAGTATCGCTGGCGGCCGGCAGCAAACTGTTCGAGCTGGCCGGCACTCAGGCCGCCTTGTCCGAAAATAATCTTGACCGGCACTGGCGCAATGCCCGCACCCATACCTTGCATGATCCGGTGCGCTGGAAATATCATGCGGTCGGCAATTACTATCTCAACGACAAGAACCCGCCGCGCCACGGTGCGATTTGAGTAGCTGAGAATTCCTATGCCGAAGAAGCAAATCCGCCTGAACGCCTTCAACATGAATTGCGTCGGGCATATCAACCATGGCTTGTGGACCCATCCGCGCGACCGCTCCACCGATTACACCAGCCTTGAATACTGGAGCGACCAGGCCAAGCTGCTGGAACGCGGAAAATTCGACGGCTTGTTCCTGGCCGATATCGTCGGCGTCTACGATGTCTACCAAGGCTCGGCCGACTTGACCCTGCGCGAATCGATCCAGTTGCCAGTCAACGATCCCTTGCTGCTGGTCTCGGCGATGGCTGGCGTCACCAAGCACCTCGGCTTCGGCGTCACGGTCAACCTGACCTACGAAACGCCGTATCTGTTCGCGCGCCGCATGTCGACCCTGGATCACCTGACGCGCGGCCGCATCGGCTGGAATATCGTTACCGGCTATCTGGACAGCGCCGCCAGGGCAATGGGTTTGCGCGAACAGCCGGAACACGACGAACGCTATGAGCGCGCCGAGGAATTCATGCAGGTGCTATATAAATTATGGGAGGGCAGTTGGGAAGACGGCGCCGTGATGCGCGACCGCCAGCGCCGGGTGTTTGCCGATCCGGCCAAGGTGCACCCGGTCAAGCATGATGGCCGTTACTACCAGGTCGACGGCTATCATTTGAGCGAGCCGTCGCCGCAACGTACGCCGTTGCTGTACCAGGCGGGCGCCTCGGAGCGCGGCCAGCAATTCGCGGCGCGCCACGCCGAGTGCGTATTCATCTCCAGTCAGAAACCCGAAGCAGCGCGCAAACTGGTGGCCGATCTGCGCGATCAGGCAGAACTGGCTGGACGCCAGCGCAATGATTTGAAAATCTTCATGGGCATCTCGGTCATCGTTGCGCCGACAGAGGCCGAGGCACGCGAAAAATACGTCGAATACTGCCGCTACGCCAATCCGGAAGCCGGCCTGGCGCATTTTGCAGCCGGCACCGGTTTCGATTTTTCCACCTATGGCATCGATCAGCCGATCAAGCCGGCCAGCAGCAATGCCATGCAATCTACGGTCAACGCCGTGACCGCGCCGGATGCCGCCTGGACCGTGCGCAAGCTGCTGGATCAGTTGGCGCTGGCGGACGCTACGTCACCATTATCGGTTCGCCGCAGCAGGTCGCCGATCAAATGGAAGCGTGGATAAGGGATAGCGATATCGATGGCTTCAACCTGACCCGTACCGTGGCGCCGGAAAGCTTCGAGGATTTCGTCAATCTGGTCATTCCCGAATTGCAGGCGCGCGGATCCTACAAGCTCGATTATGAGGACGGGATGTTGCGCGAGAAGCTGTTCGATACGGGGCAGGCAACTTTGCCGGCGCGGCACCCGGCGGCGGGCTTCCGTCAATTGGTTTGATGATGCCAAGCCCGACGACTCGCTGATGTCGTTGCCCGAGCGATCAAACGGTGTCAAGGAGTGGTGCCAAGCGGCAAGAGGAAATATCGAACGGGTTCGAATCTCAGCAAAGCCAGAGCGATTCGATTACATTATCGGGCATGACACTCTTGCCTACCGATCTCGAACACATTGCCGCCCTGACGCTGGAACATTACAACCAGCGTGCAGAAGATTTTCGCGAAGGCACCCGCAATCACGATGTCAGCCAGAACATCGCGGCGTTGCTGCGCCATATTGACGGCGCGCCGCCGTTCACAATCCTGGATGTCGGCTGCGGGCCGGGGCGCGACCTGCGCACCTTCAGCAAGCTTGGCCACACCGCCATCGGGGTTGAAGGCGCTTCACGATTTGTGGAAATGGCGCGCGCCGACAGCGGCTGCGAAGTCTGGCAACAGGATTTTCTGGAGCTCGATTTGCCCGCGCAGCATGGCTGGAGGTTTCGATTTGCCCGCCATTGCCGCCCAGCACGCCGCCCCTGGCCAAGATGGCGCCATCAACCTTGGTGTAATTATCCGACCACAACACCACCTTGCCGCCATTGCCATTTCCCAA
>NZ_JBIIVN010000099.1:0-9516 GCF_044339385.1 Collimonas sp.
CTGCAACATCCGCTTTTCGTTGCGGGTGATGATTTCTGGAGCACGCAATTCCATCAGGCGCTTCAGACGGTTGTTACGATTGATGACGCGGCGATACAGGTCGTTCAAATCGGAAGTAGCGAAACGGCCGCCATCGAGCGGTACCAGCGGACGCAACTCAGGCGGCAGCACTGGCAACACTTCCATGATCATCCAGTCAGGCTTGATGCCCGAACGTTGGAACGCCTCCAGCACTTTCAAGCGCTTGGCGTATTTCTTGATCTTGGCTTCGGATTTCGACTCTTTCAATTCCTGACGCAGAGTTTCCGCATCGCGGTCGATATCGATCGCGCGCAGCAACTCACGGATGCCTTCGGCGCCCATGAATGCAGTGAAATCGTCGCCGTATTCTTCGTACTTGGCGGCGTAGTCGTCTTCCGACATGATCTGGCAACGCTTCAGCGGTGTCATGCCAGGGTCGGTGATGACGTAGGCTTCAAAATACAATACGCGTTCGATATCCCGCAGGGTCATGTCGAGGACCATGCCCAGACGCGACGGCAGCGATTTCAGGAACCAGATATGCGCGGTTGGCGATGCCAGCTCAATATGGCCCATGCGTTCGCGACGCACTTTAGCCAGCGTGACTTCAACGCCGCATTTTTCGCAGATAACACCGCGATGCTTCAGACGCTTGTACTTACCACACAGGCATTCGTAGTCCTTGATCGGGCCAAAAATCTTGGCGCAGAACAGACCGTCGCGCTCTGGCTTGAAGGTACGGTAGTTGATGGTTTCTGGCTTCTTTACTTCGCCATAAGACCACGAACGAATTTTTTCGGGCGACGCCAGACCAATTTTGATCGAGTCGAACTGTTCACTTTGCTGAACTTGCTTGAATAAATCGAGCAGTGCTTTCATGTATCACTCCAGGTGATTAATTCGATTGCGGGACAGAGCTTAAGAGCCACCGCGGCGCGGCGAATTACTCTGCCCCCAACATTATGTAATCTTTTTGATGCTCAAATACAGTTGCCAAGAGTATCGCTACCTTACTTCTGTACTGCTGTAGTCCGGCCTGATTCGATCTCACGGTCTAGTCAGTTGGGGGACAGAGCTGCACGGGTAGTGTAATTGGTCGTCCTTCGGCGCTTCTTAAACCCTATCCGGACGGCTTTGCCCCACAATTGTGGACGGTTGATCTTGACCGCTTATTCGCGGTCAAGATCCATATCAATACCCAACGACCGGATTTCTTTCAACAACACGTTGAAGGATTCCGGCATGCCTGCATCGAAAACATGGTCACCCTTGACCAGGTTTTCATACACTTTGGTACGACCGTTCACGTCATCCGACTTCACTGTCAGCATTTCTTGCAGCACGTACGAGGCACCGTAAGCTTCCAATGCCCAAACTTCCATCTCACCGAAGCGCTGACCACCGAACTGCGCCTTACCACCTAATGGCTGCTGTGTAACCAGCGAGTAAGGACCAGTCGAACGTGCGTGCATCTTGTCATCGACCAAATGGTGCAGTTTCAGGTAGTGCATGTAGCCGACTGTCACGGTGCGCTCGAAAGCTTCGCCGGTGCGGCCGTCATACATGGTGACCTGGTTCTTCGATGGCGTCATACCCAATTGCTTGGCGATGGCGTCCGGATACGCCAGGTCCAGCATGCGACGAATTTCTTCTTCGTGCGCGCCGTCGAACACCGGCGTAGCGAATGGCACCCCAGCCTTCAGGTTGCTGGCCAGATGCAGGATATCATCATCTGTCAAGCTGTCCAGATCTTCCGACTTGCCCGACTCGTTATAGATCGTGGCCAGGAACTTGCGCAGTTCAGCGATCTTGGCTTGTGCCTTCAGCATCTCACCGATACGCAGGCCCAAACCCTTGGCAGCCCAGCCCAAGTGAACTTCCAGAACCTGACCGATGTTCATCCGTGAAGGAACGCCCAGTGGGTTCAACACGATGTCTGCCGGGGTACCGTCAGCCATGTGCGGCATGTCTTCGATCGGCAGAATGCGCGAAACCACACCCTTGTTACCGTGACGGCCCGCCATCTTGTCGCCAGGTTGCAGGCGGCGCTTAACGGCCAGGTAAACCTTGACCATCTTTTGCACGCCAGGCTGCAGCTCATCGCCTTGGGTCAGCTTCTTACGCTTTTCTTCAAATGCCAAGTCGAACTGGTGACGCTTCTCGGCGATCGATTCCTTGATCGCCTCCAGTGCCACGGCAGCGTCGTCGTCCGCCGGACGGATGTCGAACCAGTGGTACTTATCCAGATCTGCCAGGTATTCCTTGGTCAGCTTGCTGCCCTTGGCCAGTTTCTTCGGACCGCCATTGACAACCTTGCCGATCAACATGCGTTCCAGACGTTCGAAAGCGTCGCCTTCAACGATACGCAACTGGTCGTTCAGATCCAGGCGATAGCGTTGCAGTTCGTCGTCGATAATCTGTTGCGCACGTTTGTCGCGCTGGATACCTTCGCGAGTAAACACCTGCACGTCGATCACGGTACCAACCATGCCAGACGGCACCCGCAGCGATGTATCTTTAACGTCCGAAGCTTTCTCGCCGAAAATCGCGCGCAACAGCTTTTCTTCTGGTGTCAATTGGGTTTCGCCCTTAGGAGTCACCTTACCGACGAGCGTATCGCCGGCTTCAACTTCAGCACCGATGTAGACGATGCCGGACTCGTCCAGACGCGCCAACTGGTTTTCGGCCAGATTGGAGATGTCACGGGTGATTTCTTCAGCGCCCAGCTTGGTGTCACGCGCGACAACCGACAACTCCTCGATATGGATCGAAGTGTAACGCTCGTCAGCCACGACTTTTTCGGAGATCAAAATCGAATCTTCGAAGTTGTAGCCGTTCCACGGCATAAACGCCACCAGCATGTTCTGACCCAGCGCCAACTCGCCCAGATCAGTCGATGCGCCATCGGCGATCACGTCGTGTTTGGCGACGCGGTCACCAACTTGCACGATCGGCCGTTGATTGATGTTGGTGTTCTGGTTAGAACGTGTGTACTTGATCAGATTGTAAATATCGACACCGACTTCGCCCGCAGTCGCTTCTTCGTCATTGACGCGAATAACGACGCGGCCTGCATCGACGTAGTCAACGATACCGCCACGCAGTGCCTGCACGGTGGTGCCCGAGTCAACAGCAACGGTGCGCTCGATACCGGTACCGACCAATGCCTTCTCCGGGCGCAAGCAAGGAACTGCCTGACGCTGCATGTTGGCACCCATCAATGCGCGGTTGGCGTCATCGTGTTCGAGGAACGGGATCAGCGATGCTGCAACCGAAACCACCTGACCTGGCGCAACGTCCATGTACTGAACGCGCTCCGGGGATACCAGAATGGTTTCGCCGGCTTCGCGTGCGGAAACCAGTTCATCGGACAGCTTCAGGGACTTGTCGATGGTCGCGTTCGCCTGGGCGATGATGTAGCGGCCTTCTTCAATCGCCGACAAGTAATCGATCTGGTCGGTTACCTTACTGTCTTCAACCTTGCGGTATGGTGTTTCCAGGAAGCCGTATTCATTCAGGCGGGCATACAGCGCCAGCGAGTTGATCAGACCAATGTTCGGACCTTCCGGTGTTTCGATCGGGCAAACGCGGCCGTAGTGGGTCGGATGCACGTCGCGGACCTCAAAGCCGGCGCGCTCACGGGTCAAACCGCCCGGTCCAAGTGCCGATACGCGGCGCTTGTGGGTGATTTCCGACAGCGGATTGGTTTGGTCCATAAACTGCGACAACTGCGACGAACCGAAGAACTCACGGATAGCCGCCGAAATCGGCTTGGAATTGATCAGGTCATGCGGCATCAGGTTGTCCGCTTCGGCTTGGCCGAGGCGTTCCTTGACTGCGCGCTCAACGCGCACCAGACCGGCGCGGAATTGGTTCTCAGCCAGTTCGCCGACGCAACGTACGCGGCGGTTACCCAGGTGATCGATATCGTCGACTTCGCCGCGGCCATTGCGCAACTCAACCAGGATCTTGATCACAGCCAGCACGTCTTCGTTCGACAGCGTCATGGCACCAGTCAGTTCATCGCGGCCGATGCGGCGGTTGAACTTCATGCGGCCGACAGCCGACAAATCGTAACGGTCTTCGTTATAGAACAGACCGTTGAACAGCGCCTCCACCGAATCTTCGGTTGGCGGTTCGCCAGGACGCATCATGCGATAGATCGCTACACGGGCGGCCATCTGGTCGTTGGTGTCGTCGCTACGCAGCGTTTGCGAAATGTAGCCGCCTTGATCCAGATCGTTGGTGTACAGGGTCTGGATGTCGGTAACGTCGGCGTCGCGCAGCTTGGCCAGCAACTCTTCAGTCAACTCATCGTTGGCGTTGGCAACGACTTCGCCGGTATCGGCGTCAACGATGTTGCGAGCCAGTACGCGGCCCAGCAGATAGTCTCCTGGTACCGAGATATGCTTGATGCCGGCAGCTTCGATGTCACGCACGTGCTTGGAGTTGATGCGCTTGTCTTTAGCGACCAGAACCTTGCCCGATTTGTCGGTGATATCGAAACGCGCTACCTCGCCACGCAGGCGTTCGGAGACGAATTCCATTTCGGCGCCTTCGTTACGCAGCGCGAAATTGTCGAATACGAAGAAGTTGGCCAGAATCTGCTCGACCGACATGCCGATCGCTTTCAGCAGGATCGTCACGGGCATCTTACGACGACGGTCGACGCGGAAGAACAGTATGTCTTTCGGGTCGAATTCAAAATCGAGCCAGGAGCCACGGTAAGGAATGATACGTGCCGAGAACAGCAACTTTCCGGACGAGTGCGTCTTGCCGCGGTCATGCTCAAAGAACACACCAGGGGAACGATGCAACTGGGAAACGATCACACGCTCAGTGCCGTTGATAACGAACGAGCCGGTGGTGGTCATGAGCGGCAATTCGCCCATGTACACTTCCTGCTCTTTCATTTCCTTGACGACTGGCTTGGTCGGCGATTCCTTGTCCAGAATCACCAGACGCACCTTGGCGCGCAATGGAGACGCGAACGTCAGACCACGCTGTTGGCATTCCTTGACGTCGAACGGCGGATCACCGAGAACGTAAGACAAGAATTCGAGACGCGCAAAACCATTGTGCGAAACGATTGGGAAAATAGACGTGAAAGCCGATTGCAGGCCCTCATTCTTACGTTGAGACGGTACTTTGTCTGCTTGCAAAAAGCCAAGATACGACTCGAGCTGGGTCGCCAGCAGGAACGGAACGTGGTGAACGTTAGCGCGTTTCGCAAAGGATTTACGAATACGCTTCTTCTCAGTAAATGAGTAGTGCATTGAACACTCCGTGAGTGACAGGAAGGATAGAGAATTCAGGATTCGCTGGATATTTCGGCCAGACTAGACAAAACTACCGTACTAGCTAAACTATCGTAACCAACAATTCCTCAAGTCTCAGCCCTTCGAGCTTTATGGCAACGGACGCTTAATAAAACAACAAGCGCTAAACAAAATCAAAAACAACAAAGGAGCCAAAGCCGAACTCTCCTTTTCGAGAGTTCGGCACTTTGACTCCAGCGCAATAAATGCGCTCAAACAAGCTGAAATTACTTGGCTGAAATTACTTGATTTCAGCTTCTGCGCCAGCTTCAACCAACTTCTTGGCTGCTGCGTCAGCGTCAGCTTTGGAGACGCCTTCTTTAACTGCCTTCGGTGCGCCGTCAACCAGGTCTTTGGCTTCTTTCAAGCCCAGGCCGGTGATTTCGCGAACTGCCTTAATTACGCCAACCTTGTTAGCGCCGACGCCCTTCAGGACAACGGTGAACTCGGTTTGCTCTTCAGCTGCAGCAGCACCGCCGCCAGCAGCGCCGTCGCCAGCAACTGCAACAGCTGCTGCGGAAACGCCAAACTTCTCTTCGAATGCCTTAACCAGGTCATTCAATTCCATAACAGTCAGGGACTCGAGTTGTCCCAGGAATGCATCTTTATCAAAGGCCATGTGAAACTCCTAATTTTTTACAGTAATAACATCTGATTGGTTTTAACGCTAAAAAAAGCGCCGAATACGTGCTCAATAATTAAGCAGCAGTGCCTTCGGCTTCTTTTTTCGCTGCCAGAGCAGCCAAACCACGCACAAATCCAGCGATCGGCATCTGCATCATGCCCACAACTTGGGCCAGCAGAACTTCGCGACTTGGAATGTTTGCCAACGCTTGTACACCCGCCTTATCCAGCGATTTACCAGCGTAGTTACCTGCCTTGACGACCAGTTTGTCGTTGGTTTTTGCAAAGTCGTTGATGACTTTTGCAGCAGCAACGGCGTCCTCGGAGATCGAATAGATCAACGGGCCGGTCATTTGCGAGGCGAGGTCGGCAAATGCTGTACCTTCAACGGCGCGACGTGCCAATGTATTTTTCAATACACGCAGGTACACACCCTGGGTACGCGCATTAGCGCGCAGTTGGGTCAAGTGACCAACCTGGATGCCACGATATTCGGCCACGACGATAGTCTGTGCGGCTGCTACTTTTGCAGAGACTTCGGCGACTACGGCCTTTTTGTCATTCAGATTGAGACTCAAGATCAACCTCCAAAAATGATGCTCGGTAACGACATAACTGCAAGTGGTTACTTACCTGACATCGGTTCGAACACGGCGTCCGAAGTTAGGAGTTCAGTACTGAAGCATCGTAAAAAAAGACACACAGCGTTGAGACTACAAAACTTGTTCGGGTACACCATCTGCGTTGGGTGCCAAACGATTGCTCGCCTGGTGTTTAACTTTGTGCCCTGCCTGCGGCACGCCGCCCAACGGTCTTTGATTGCCTGGATCTGCATCGATACAACTCATACAGATCCAGCCCAAAGATTCGCCTGATGGCTATGCGACTTGCGCACCGCCTTCAGGACTTGATTCAATACAGCGCAGCCAGCCGCTTACGCTGCCAGTGTCGATTGATCGACACGAACGCCGGCACCCATTGTCGAGGACAACGAGATCTTGCGCAGGTAGACACCCTTGCTGGTTGCTGGCTTGGCTTTGCTCAATGCATCGATCAGCACCAACAAGTTGGACTTCAGTTCTGCATCGCTAAACGATTTACGACCGATGGTGGCGTGGATGATACCTGCCTTGTCGGTACGGTACTGCACCTGACCGGCTTTAGCGTTCTTGACGGCGGTGGCGACGTCGGGCGTCACAGTACCAACCTTCGGATTCGGCATCAGGCCGCGTGGTCCGAGGATCTGGCCCAGGGTACCAACGATACGCATGGTGTCCGGCGAAGCGATCACGATATCGAAAGGCATGTTGCCGGCTTTGATTTGCTCAGCCAGGTCTTCCATACCAACCACATCAGCGCCGGCAGCCTTAGCTTGTTCGGCTTTGTCGCCGGAAGCAAATACTGCAACGCGAACGGTCTTGCCGGTGCCAGCTGGCAGCACGACGGAACCGCGAACCACTTGATCCGACTTCTTAGCATCAACGCCCAATTGGACGGATACGTCGATCGATTCGTTGAATTTTGCAGTTGCGCATTCCTTGATCAACGCAACTGCGTTGTCGAATGGATATGCTTTGGTGCGATCAACTTTTGCCTTGATCGCTTTTGCGCGCTTAGATAACTTAGCCATTACAGACCCTCCACCGTGATGCCCATCGAACGAGCAGAACCGGCGATAGTACGCACGCCAGCTTCCAGATCAGCACCAGTCAAATCGGGCTTCTTCAAGGTAGCGATTTCTTCTGCTTGCTTACGGGTGATCGAACCAACCTTGTCGGTATGCGGCTTAGCCGAACCCTTAGTGATGCCAGCAGCCTTTTTGATCAGGATGGTTGCCGGAGGAGTCTTCATCACAAAAGTGAAGGACTTGTCGGCGAACGCTGTGATCACGACTGGAATTGGCAGACCTGGCTCAACGCCTTGGGTCTGGGCATTAAATGCCTTACAGAATTCCATGATGTTCAGACCGCGCTGACCCAATGCTGGACCGATTGGTGGGGATGGGTTTGCTTTACCAGCTGGCACTTGCAGCTTGATAAAACCAATGATTTTCTTTGCCATGATGGCCCCTAAGTGTGTGAGTATTAGCGCCTTTTTGATCGGCCTGGCAAGCCTGGCAACGATCTAGTAGGGCTCCTCTTACTGCTTCGGATTCCATGGGCTTTAACCCATGACGCTCCGAACGGCGCTTGTCTGAATCTGTAGTGCGGCTAACAAAGCTGATGCAGCTTAGACTTTTTCGACTTTGTCGAATTCCAGTTCGACTGGCGTGGCACGACCGAAAATAGTCACGGTTACACGTACGCGCGACTTTTCGTAGTTGACTTCTTCGACGTTGCCGTTGAAATCGGTGAAAGCGCCTTCCTTGATGCGAACCAGTTCGCCGACTTCGTACAGCACTTTTGGCCGCGGCTTTTCGATACCGTCTTGCATCTGCTGCATGATCTTGTCGACTTCATGCTGCGGGATAGGCGTAGGCTTGTTCGACTTGCCGCCGATAAAACCGGTTACCTTGTTGGTGTTCTTTACCAAATGCCAGGTTTCGTCGGTCATTTCCATCTCTACCAGGACGTAACCTGGGAAGAAACGACGCTCGGTAACGGCTTTCTGGCCATTTTTGACTTCAATCACTTCTTCAGTCGGCACCAGGATCTGGCCGAACTGCTCTTGCATTCCTGCGCGATCGATGCGCTCGGTAAGCGCGCGTTGCACGCCCTTTTCCATACCGGAATAAGCATGCACCACATACCAGCGCTTTTTGCCCGCTGGCGCCGAAGGCGTCACAGCAGGCGGCGTTGCTTGCGCATCGTTTTGTGTGCTATCGCTCATTATTGTTTCCAACCCAATATCACATCGTACAACAAGACCTCCAGGAGCTTATCGATGCCCCAGAGGAAAATCGCCATCACCAGCACAAAAGCAAAAACGATGGCAGTGATCTGCATCGCTTCCTTGCGGGTAGGCCAAACAACTTTTTTGGTTTCGCGCACTGCCTCTTTGGCAAAGCCAAGAAACTCACGACCTTGGGTCGATGTCCATGCCAGGGCAACTGCCACCACCAAACCGGCAACCAGTGCGCCAGCGCGCACCAGACCAGACTGGCCCGACAAAAAATAAAAGCCGACAACGCCGGCAACGACAGCCAAAACTGCCAGTATTACTTTGAGCTTATTGCCGGGTTCGCCGACAGTTTGCACAGGGTGGTTAGACATACGCGGCTTACTTTCAGTAACTTCAGTACCCTACACCTGAATCGGTGGCAGGGGCGGAGGGCATCGAACCCCCAACCTCCGGTTTTGGAGACCGGCGCTCTGCCAATTGAGCTACACCCCTACGCTTAAAACACTTTATCTGAATGGCTTGGCCAGCCAACTTACGCTTACCATTCAGACATCAACGCCGCGAGGCGGGAAGTTCCCGGGTCGCGGCGATTACAACTTTTCTTCTTTTAGTCAGCCAGGATCTTAGCAACAACGCCTGCACCAACAGTACGGCCACCTTCGCGGATTGCGAAGCGCAGACCTTCTTCCATCGCGATCGGGTTGATCAACAT
>NZ_JBIIVN010000100.1:0-9430 GCF_044339385.1 Collimonas sp.
GGAGCACTTAACCGCTTCACTATCCAGTTTGAAGAACGGATGAAGCCGAATTAAACGAAATTCCGTTTACACAAAATCCAGCACACCCCCGAATTTTCAGTTTTTTAGAGCTCTCTGTCTGTGATCTACAACGGGGCATCAGGTCCTGAATGTACACTCAGCAGCATCTCAACCGCATGCGCTTGCCGGTCATCGGCCAGCGCGATGAAACCGCCGGTCTGTACAACACCATCCACTTTCAGGTGATAGGTCGCGCCCGGTTCACGGCTTTGCCTGACGACGATCTTGTAGGTTGTGTCGCGAAAGCGATAGTCGATCCGATAGCTGTCCCAATCCTCCGGCAAGCAGGGCTCGATGTACAGTTTGTCGCCAGCCAGTTGCAACCCCAGCAGGGATTCGGTAATCAAGCGGTACATCCAGCCGGCCGAACCGGTGTACCAGGTCCAGCCGCCGCGCCCCACATGCGGCGTCACAGCATACACATCTGCTGCAATGACATACGGTTCGACTTTATAGCGCGCCATATTGTCGGCGGTCTTGCTATGGTTGACCGGGTTGATCAGTTGAAAAAGCTCCCAGGCACGCCGCTTATCGCCTAAGCGGGCAAATGCCATGACGGCCCAGATTGCCGCATGGGTGTACTGGCCGCCGTTTTCCCTGACGCCTGGAACATAGCCACGGATATAGCCCGGATTCTGGTCGGATTTGTCGAAAGGCGGATCAAGCAGTTGAATGATGGCGTCCTGGCGTCGCACCAGCCGGCGGTCAACCGCCAGCATCGCGCTTCGTGCGCGTTGCGGATAGCCGCCGCCCGATAATACCGACCAGCTTTGCGATATCGAATCGATCTGGCATTCCGTATTCAGGGCAGAGCCTAGCGGCGTGCCGTCATCGAAATAGGCACGCCGATACCATTCGCCGTCCCAACCATTCTTATCGATATTTTTTTGCAATCGGGCGGCTTCGGTCTGACAGCGCAAGACGAATTCCTGGTCGTCATGGATAGCGGCGACTTCGCTAAACCGCATCAGTACATCGTAGAGGAAGAAGGCAAGCCAGATGCTTTCTCCCTTGCCATGCTGGCCGACCTTGTCCATGCCATCGTTCCAGTCGCAAGAACCCATCAGCGGCAGGCCGTGCGCGCCGAAGCGCAAGCCTCTCTCGATGGCGCGCACGCAGTGCTGGTAAAGCGTTGCCGATTGGGTCGAGCGGCTCGGCAGATCGTAGTAAGAATCTTCATCGGGATTGACCGCCCGACCTTCCAGAAATGCTACCGTTTCTTGCAGTACGGTGCGGTCGCCGGTGCAGCTTACATAGCGATGCACCGCCAGCGGCAGCCATAGATAATCGTCGGAGCAGTGGGTGCGCACGCCACGGTCACTGGGCGGGTGCCACCAATGTTGCACGTCGCCCTCGATAAACTGATGCGCCGCGCATACAAGCAGATGGGTGCGCATCGACTGCGGCTGGCTGTGTACCAGCGCCATCGAGTCTTGCAACTGGTCGCGAAAGCCGAATGCGCCACCGGACTGATAGTAGCCGCTGCGTGCCCACATGCGACAAGCAATGGTTTGATACATCAGCCAGCCGTTGGCAAGCGCATTCAAAGACGGGTCCGGGGTGT
Organism: Collimonas sp.; assembly: GCF_044339385.1. Taxonomy (NCBI): domain Bacteria; kingdom Pseudomonadati; phylum Pseudomonadota; class Betaproteobacteria; order Burkholderiales; family Oxalobacteraceae; genus Collimonas; species Collimonas sp. The sequence goes on from NZ_JBIIVN010000100.1 coordinate 1,625, forward strand.
CGATCTGTAGCGCCCCCAAAGTGCGTTGCCAAAATGCCTGGACCGCCAGCAACGCGTCGGCGGCTGCGGCTGCGCCGCGATAGCTTTGCACCAGAGCGCCGACATTGGTTTGACGGGTATCGGCCACGCCCAGGATGAACACAATTTCGCGCTGCTGGCCGGGGTTCAGCTCAAACTGGACTTGCATCGCCGCGCATGGGTCCAGGCTGGCCCCCACCTTGCCGGACAAGCGGGTACGCTTCATCGCTGCCGGATGTGCCAACGAACCGTTGCGGCCGATGAATTCATTGCGGTCGCCGCTGATGCTGCGGGTTGTGCTATCGACATCGAAAAAGGCGGTGCGACCGGTGAATTCTGTGTTGTATGGGTTACGTGCAAACAGCGCCCCGGTAGCCGGATCGCTCTCAGTGATGATGTGCATCATGGATTTAGGCCGTAGCTCGCCCAGCACCCACTCAACATAACCTGTTGCCGAGAGCTTACGTAGCGTATCCGATGCGTTGTGTACCTTGAGTATCGCGTACTTGATCGAGGCGTCGAGGGCGACATACACGGTCAGTTCGGAGACGATGCCATCTTCGTTGTGTTCGAATACGCTGTAACCAAAGCCGTGTCGTGTGACATATTCGCCGCTGCCGCGGCTCGGCAAGGGAGTAGGGGACCAATAGTGCCCGCTCTCTTCATCGCGCAGGTAGAATACTTCGCCGGCTTCGTCGGTGACGGGGTCGTTGGCCCACGGCGTGAGCCGGAATTCGTGGGCGTTTTCGCCCCAGGTGTAGGCTTGTCCACTCTCGGAAATGACGGTGCCGAACCGGGCGCTGGCAATCACGTTGACCCACGGCGCGGGCGTCAGTTGATTGGCCGTAGTGGTGATCACATATTCACGTCCGTCCGGGGTGAAACCGCCGATGCCATTGCCAAGGATTAAATGGCGTGGGACTGCCGCTACCGTAGTCGCAGCGGCGGCAGGAGTTGCCAGCGACAGTGCTGGCGGTGCCGAGATGCGTGTCGGTGCCAGCCGCGGTACGCGGATCTCTAACAGATCGCGGCGGTTGAGCTGCTCGGCCAGCGTGCCGCGGCTGTCGCTCAGCACCACGCGTGCGACCGATTGCAGCAGGACCCGGTCTTCGTCGGGTATCTGATCGACCAGGCGCACGAAAATTCCGCCCGGGCGGTCGATTTCGTGGCCGCCGGTGACCGATGATATCAATCCCATGATTTGCTCTTGCACTACTTGCCGATAGCCGGCGTGGTCTTCGTTCCAGATCACCAGATCGACCACCAGCCCTTTGGAGCGCCAATACGCGTGTGCCTGTACCAGTTGGCGCACCAGTTCGATGTTTTCCTGGCTCTTTAGCCGTACCAGGACGATCGGCAAGTCGCCGGAAATCGCATAGCCCCACAAGCCCGACTGGCCGCGGTGATTGCGTATCAGGACGCTGGTATCGGCGCGCAGCAGGGAGTTGACGTAAATGACCGAGCTTGCGAGGTGTGCGTAGAGTTGGGCATCGGCTTCGCTGGCGTTGAGTTGGCGCAGCACCACCTGACTGTGCGGCCAGGATAATTCGACTACCCGATCGGCCAGGTTGCGGTCCTGATATTTATCGATCAGACCCAGGCATATCTCGCGCGAGTTGCCGATACCATTGACCATGTCGATGGTCGCGGTCTGCTCTGGCTCAAGCATGATTTGACAGCGGATCGCGACGATCGAATCAAGCACCGATCCGGCATTTCCACCCAGAGGCCCGGAGGTCCGCATCGCCTGCGGGTTGGCGGCGGTATTGCCGCGGCCAATGAATTGCATGCGGTCGGTTTCGTATGAAACGGTGCCCACATCGACCCCGTGTACAGCCAGAAGATGAAACATCCACGGCATTTTCTCATCTACCGAGCGGGGCCGGCGGGTGCACAGTATGGCGCACTGCGGCTCGACGATTTCGGTTTGGACAAACAGATTGCTGAATGCCGGGTGGCTGGCATCGGCCGCTGCCGGTGCCAGAACCACTTCAGCGTAGCTGGTAACGTCAATCGAGCGGGGCACGCGCGAACGGTTGACGATACGTGTGCGGCGCAATTCTATGTCGTCTTCCTGCGAGACGACGATTTCGGTGTGCATGTCAAAATTGTTGTCGCGCCGACGGAATTCAGCGCGGCCTTCGGAAAAGATCACTTCGTAATTTTCTGGCTGGGCCGCGGTCGGCTGGTAAGCGGTTGACCAGAAGTTTCCGTCCTCGGCAGTATCGAGGTCACGGATGTAGCAGAAGGTTCCCCAATTGTCGCGCGTGCTGTCTTCGCGCCAGCGGGTGATCGACAAGTCGTTCCAGCAACTGCGACTGCCACCGGCGCTGGTGACCATGACGTGATAGTGGCCGTTCGACAGCAGCTGGACCTCCGGAGTACGCGGATCGGGACGCTGCAACACACGCATTTGCAAGCCCTGCTCCGATGACGCACTGCGGATATCTGCCAATTCAGTGGTGTTGGAGTAGGAGGCAGTGGCTTTCGGCACCCGCTCGTGCAGCAGTGACATGGTGGCCTGGAACAGCGGGTCTGATTCAAAGCGTCTCTGCATCGGACGATCAAGCAGCAGATAAGACAGTGCCAGGAACCCCATGCCTTGGTGATGCGCCATAAACTCTCGAATGACCGCATGGCTTTGTCCGCGCGGCAGCCGCGACGCGGTGTAATCGATCGCCTCGAAGAAGCCGTATTTTCCCTCAAAGCCTTCGGCAGACATTTGCTGCAAATTGCGACACGCTTGTTCTGGCGCCACCATCAACGCCATCATGGAGGCATACGGAGCGATGACAAGATCGTCGCCAAGGCCGCGCTTGAAGCCAAGCTCGGGGATACCGAAGGCGCGATACTGATAATTTAGGCTGGCGTCGAAGGTGTTGTAACCTGACTCTGAAATTCCCCATGGCACGCCACGCTGCATACCATACTCGATCTGGCGTTTGACGGCAGAGCCGTAAGTCTGGTCAAGCAGGGTATTGTCGAAGGTTGGCATGACCAGCAGCGGCATCAGATATTCAAACATCGAGCCACTCCACGACAGCAGGATCGGCTCGCCGCCGGCAACGGTAAGTTGGCGTCCCAATGCAAACCAGCTTTCCTGCGGCAATTGTCCCTGCGCGATGGCGACAAAAGTCGTCAGTCTGGCTTCGGAGGCCAATAAATCGTAAAAGCTGGTATCGCGACGTCGTTCGCTGACGTTGTAACCTATCGCCAGCAAATGGTTGGCAGGATCATACAGAAAACCGAATTCCATACGCGCAAAGTCGCCCGCCTGGGTTATCAGTTGTTCGATGCTGAGCATGCGTTGAACCGCTTGGCGGCTGCCGTCGGCAATCGATTCGCCTAATGCCGACAGGCTTTCGATCTGTTCGGAATCGGAGTTTTCGGACAGCCTTCGACGCAATCCCGAGGCCAGATTCGTGTGCAATTGCGCCAACTGGCGCAAGCTTGGAATTTCATCTAGCTGCGGCAATTCATCGAGCCAGTGGGTCGCTGCCAGCTTGCGTATCCACGGCGTCAGGAGGTCGAGTTCATGCAGCGCTTCGCGGCATTGGCTGGACAAGGCTTGCGCCCACAAGTTGATCTGGCTATCGGGTGCGGTGGTGAGTGCGCTGACGAAAGCGCTGGCACCATGACTCAGCCGTGCCAGACAATCATACGTTACGGTCAGGTTGGCAGGAGCCGACTGGCAAGCAGAGTCCAGGTCTTTTTCAAATTGGATAAGCTCAACCAATGGACTGCCGCCAGCGGCCTCGCGCAAGATGTCATAAGTGTCGCGGATACCGCTAAATACCTGCGGTTTGAAGATTGCTGTATCGCGCAGCTCGGCCAGGCCGGCCCGCAAGGTCAGCAGATGGGCTGCAAGGTTGCCGCTATCAACCGTAGAGACGTATATCGGATGCGACGGCTTCAGGTATTGGGTGTCGTACCAGTTATAAAAATGGCCCTGATAGCGTTCAAGGGAAGCCATGGCCTGAAACGTATTTTGGGTCCGCTCGATTAACTGACCCGGCGCAATATAGCCGAAATCGCAGGCGGTCAGGGTGGCCAGCAGCGACAAGCCGATATTGGTCGGCGAGGTGCGGCGTGCCAGGACTGCAACCGGATGTTCCTGGATGTTATCGGGTGGCAGCCAGTTGTCATCGGGGCCGACATGGGTTTCAAAGAAAAGCCAGGTCTTGCGCGACAAGGATTTCAAAAATTGCGTCTGCTCGTTTGATAATTGGGCCTGGCGGCGCGCAATCGGCTGGCTGATCCAGTAGGCGATGAGTGGCGACAGCCACCACAACAGCAGTATCGGCGCCGCTGCACTCAACGCAAGCGGGCTTTTGATATCGAGATAGATCGCGGTGGCAAATGCTGCGGCCGGCGCGATCCACATTAGCCGGTAGTAAGCCACCAGAGTACTGCTCGACTGCCGGCTTGCCTCGCTAGAAGGCTGCCATTCCAGCAGTTTTTTGTGGGAGAACAGGATTCTCCATTGCGTGCGGATGATGGCGTCAAGGTTGACCGCGGCTTCGTACGGCAAAAAGATCAAGGTAAGTAACGCATGCAGGAAGTGCTGTTTGGTAGCGCCTAGCGTTGTCGACAGATGCTGACGCAATGACACGTCGCGCGGTTTGCGCAGCAGACTCAAGCCGCAGCTGCAGATCGATGGGAAAAGCAAAATAGCCGGCGCGACGCTGCTCCAGAACCAGGCAGCCGACAGGGCAGTCCAGCCAATGAGCAGTAACGCTGTGAGCGCGGCAGGCACTAAGCTACGGCGCAGATTGTCTGACAGCTTCCAGCGCGACAATGCCGAAAGCGGATTGCGATAGCTGACGATCTTGCCGGTATACGGATCGCGTGGGCCAGGAACTCTTGGCAGTACCCAAGACGCGATCTGCCAGTCGCCGCGTATCCAGCGGTGACGGCGCGCAATGTCGGCACTGTAGCGCGATGGGTACTGCTCATACAGTTGGACATCGCTGAGCAAACCGGCACGCGCGTAGCATCCTTCCAGCAAGTCATGGCTGAGTATGCGGTTTTCCGGCATGCGGTTTTTCAATGACTGCTCGAACGCCTCGACATCGTAAATCCCCTTGCCGACGAACGAGCCTTCACCAAATGCATCCTGATAGACATCGGAAACGGTGCGGGTATAGGGGTCGATGCCGGTTTCGCCGCCGCATAATAATTCATAGCGGGAGGCGGCCGCGCTCGGCAGACTTACTGCCACGCGCGGTTGCAGGATGCCGTAGCCCTGGACTACACGCTGACGTTGTGGATCGAATACGGCACGGTTGAGCGGATGCGCCAGGGTGGCGACGAACTGGCGCGCGGTATCGCGCGGCAGTTCGGTATCGGTGTCAAGCGTAATGACGTATTTGACATTACCCAGCCCCGCCACGTTGCCGACGATGAGAGCGAAGTTTGAGGTGTCGCCGGCGCGCAACAGGGCGTTGAGGTCGGCCAGCTTGCCACGCTTGCGCTCATAGCCCATCCAGCTTTGCTCGCGCGGGTTCCAGCGGCGCGGGCGATGCAATAGGAGAAAATCACCATTCTTTGAACGACTATACTTCTTGTTCAGATCGTCGATATGTTGCTTGGCATACTGTAGCAAGCCGCCATCCTCAGCCATCTTTTCCGTGCTGGCATCGGCAAAATCGGTGAGCAGGCAAAAACGCAGATTGTCATCGCGATTGGCCAGATAGCGCACCTCCAGCGATTCGCTTAAGTTGTCGATGTTTTGCCGCGTAAACAATATCGTGGGCACCACCACCAACGTGCAAGATTCGACCGGTATGCCATCTGAAAAATCCATGCGCGGCAGCGGATGTGGCACAGCGATCAAGGTAATTATCCAATTGACCATGGAATGCGCCAGCTGGCTCGCTCCGATTAAGGCCGTCACCGCCAGCAGAAGCAGTACCCACCCGTCTGCACCGTCAGCATGGGCGTGGGCTACTATGCCGCCGGCCACCAGTAATGTGATGACCAGCATACTGGTCAGATAGACCGTCAAGGGCGCCGCTTTGCCCGCACGTTGCAGTGCTTGCAGCGGCGGACAATGAAAACCCGCCGATTGCTCCAGTAACGGCAAACCTTCGCCTATCAAGTAATATCCAACATGCGCCTGGCGTGGCGTCGTATCGTCTTGCGCGGCGCTGGCGCCAGCTAAGCGGACAGCACTGTCGGCCACTTCAAACTCTGAAAGACGGCCGTACTTTGAAATTGCTTCAATCACGTGCCGATAACGATCGCGGGTTGCAAAATCCATTCTGGCATACACATCGGCAGGGTCTTTGCGCAGCGTATGGTCAACCACGCTCATGGTTTCGACGAATTCGCGCCAGTCCAGTGCGCTTAAAAAGCGCAGACTACCGATGCTGTTGCTGATGGATACCTGGTCGGCGGCTTGTCGTTGTGTCTCCAATTGCACCAATTGCTCAATAGTCTGGCCTGTCCCGGTCAGGCGCTGCGAGAGCCAGGTCATCGGCAGCGTGAGCGCCGGGCTTTGGCCTTGCAGGCGCCGCACCAGTTCGGCCACGAATGCGCTATCGAGCGGCGGCTCGGAGCGCGCCATGTCGGCCACTAGCAAGATCAGATTACTTGGATCGTTTTCGGCGCATTCGGCCATTGCATCGGCCCATGAGTCTGCAAGATTACGGTTGATGCGTGTCAGTACCAGATGCGCGGCGACGCGCCGCAGATTTTCAATCAATGCCAGGCGCAGCATGATCGGGATCGCCCATAATTCGCCCAGCTTGAGTGGCGTTACCTGCTGATAGGCGGCAACGAAGCGGCTCAGACTTTCCGGGTCAACCCGGCCATCGCCATGGGAAATGGTTTCCAGCGCAATGTCATAGACCCGCGGCCTGCCGGCAGAACTGCCACGTAGCAGACGCGGCAGTTTCCTGCTGTAGTTTTTGGGCAGATGGCGCTTGGCGGTGCGGATCTGCTCTTCGATCAGGTAAAAATTATCTAGCAGCCATTCCGCCGCCGGCGTCACCTGGCGGCTGGCTTTGATGGCTTCGGTGAGTTGGCCACAAGCATCGATGATCACATTTTCATTGTCGGCAAGCCGTGACAGCAGTTGATCGTGTCCGCGTGCGGTGCTCAGCTTGTGCGCGTTGGCCAGAATACGGCCGTGTTGTTCCATCTGCAAGGCGCTGAATAATTCAGCGCGGAGCGGCAACTCATCATTTGCCGATTGGCCATTGGGAGCGCCAGGCAGCAGCGCATTTTTGATGATGAGGAAATTGTCGCGTATAGACCGATTGTCTGATTTCAATTCTGACGCTTCTATATGTTCAACAAATCTGGGAAGAACCGGATTTCCGATGGTGCATGAATGTCAGAGATCGGTTCTGGCCCTATCGGATATCGCCACTGGCAACCAGAAGTGCTGCGTGTCAACAGAAGACGTTCGGTAGGGGAACGGTAGATAGGTGGGTCGTACAGCGATGAGAGGCTGTCAGAATAACGAATTTTTCGAGTTATGTCGGTGCGCTGGCGCACATAGCAACGCTGTTGTGGCATCACGCCGCAGAATTGTGGACGGCATGCCGCGTCGCGTGCCTGGCTTCGGTGCGGCAACTTACAGAAGCGGCACGGACAGCATAAAGTGGACCCATCTGTCCAGACAAATATCTGCATAGTTTAAGAAGCACTTCCTGCCTCCAATACAGCTGCGCGGCGCTGTCCCGGTTTTTCTGTTGCTCTTGGTGTTGCTGTTGATCTTGCCGTTGCGGGTACGGAATCGTCTGTGGAGCGTAGCGGAACAGAGGGTTCCGTACCCGCAAC
>NZ_JBIIVN010000101.1:0-9419 GCF_044339385.1 Collimonas sp.
AAAAGGAGTGCTTCAACACCAACTGTTTGATAGACTTATCCACAGCTGCTAACTCAAAACGCAGCGACCAGCCCTGGGTCACATTTCAATCAGCAGGCTGGGTCAAGATTCAATTAGCGCCAACAGTCGCTAAGCCGAAACCGGCGCCACAGCACCCGCAGACGCAAAAATCGGATTTTCATTGGCTCTTGTAAATTGACGTTGAAGAAACGGTTATGACACGGTTATCTCAGCATCAAAATAACTCGATAGTAACTCGCCAGCATTTTTGGCCTTACCACCGGAGCAGCTTAATGCCGAGCCAATTGGTCAATTGAATCTCGTTTATACTCGACCTTATCTGCACTAACTTTATAATTGATAATGCGACCAGAGAAACGTTTTGAAAGTTCCCCCAGCTACGTTGCCACCGACGACCTGAAGCTGGCGGTAAACGCCGCGCTGACGCTACAAAGACCGCTACTGATTAAAGGCGAACCCGGCACCGGTAAAACCATGTTGGCGGAGGAAGTTGCCGCTGCGCTTGACATGCCATTGATGCAATGGCATGTCAAGTCGACCACAAAGGCGCAGCAAGGCTTGTACGAATACGATGCCGTGTCGCGCTTGCGCGATTCGCAGTTGGGCGATGAACAGGTCAAGGATATTCACAATTACATCGTCAAGGGCGTCCTGTGGCAGGCATTCAATGCCAACGAACAAGTGGTGTTATTGATTGATGAGATCGACAAAGCCGACATCGAGTTCCCCAACGATTTGCTGCGCGAGCTCGATCGCATGGAATTTTATGTCTATGAAACCCGCGAAATGGTACGCGCCAGGCATAGGCCATTAGTCATCATTACCTCGAATAATGAAAAGGAACTGCCGGACGCCTTCCTGCGCCGCTGCTTCTTTCACTACATCAAATTTCCCGATAAGACGACCATGCAGGAAATCGCCAACGTCCACTTCCCTGATCTTAAAAAAGATCTGCTGGCACAGGCCTTGGAAACTTTTTATCAGGTGCGTGAGGTGGCTGGACTGAAAAAGAAACCTTCGACCTCAGAGCTGCTCGATTGGCTCAAACTGCTGCTGGCCGAGGATATTCCGCCAGACGCGCTGCACAGCAGGGACAGCAGCGTGCTGGTGCCACCGCTGCACGGCGCGCTGCTGAAGAACGAACAGGATATACATCTGTTTGAACGGCTGGTATTGATGGTCAGAAAAAATCGATAAAGCGTCCTGACTACCATCATGCTGATCGATTTTTTCTTTACGTTGAAAGACGCCAGGATACCAGTATCCATCAAGGAGTTCCTGATTCTGCTGGAAGCTCTTCAGCGCCAGGTCATCGCGCCCACACTGGATAATTTCTACTATCTTGCGCGCATCACGCTGGTCAAGGATGAGGCCCACTTCGATAAATTCGATAAGGCTTTCGGCCGCTATTTCAGGGGGATCGAGGCGGTTTTCGAAAAAAATGCGGAGATCCCGCTGGATTGGCTGGAACAGCGTATGAAGCGGGAGCTGACGCCAGAGCAATTGGCGCAGTTAGAAAAGTTCGGCCTCTACAAGCTGATGGAACGCCTGAAACAACTGCTGGAGGAGCAAAAGGAACGGCACGAAGGCGGTAACAAATGGATCGGCACCGGCGGCACCTCGTCGTTCGGCAATGGCGGCACTAATCCAGCGGGGATCCGCATCGGCGGCAGCGGCGGCAACCGCAGCGCGGTGAAGGTATGGGATGCGCGCGCCTACCGCGACTATGACGGCGAACGCGAGCTGGGCACGCGCAACATAAAAGTAGCCCTGCGTCGCCTGCGCAAGTTTGCACGCGAAGGGGTAGCCGATGAGCTGGCGCTAGAAGATACGATCCGCGCTACCGCCAACAACGCCGGCTATCTCGATATAAAAATGCGGCCGGAACGTGAAAACAATATCAAGGTGCTGATGCTGCTTGATGTGGGCGGCACCATGGACGACCATATCGAGCGTACTGAAGAGTTATTTTCTGCGGCCAAGACCGAATTCAAGAACATGGAGTTTTTTTATTTCCATAACTGCGTCTACGATTACTTTTGGAAAAACAATCAGCGCCGCCACGCTGAGCGTTTTCCGACATGGGATATTCTGCGTAAGTACACACCTGACACAAAACTGATTTTCGTCGGTGATGCGACGATGAGTCCGTATGAGATTTTGCAGCCCGGCGCCGCCGTCGAGTACAACAACGAGGAAGCCGGCGCCGAATGGCTGCAGCGCTTCACGCAGGCTTTTCCCAAGTTTATCTGGCTCAATCCTGAGTCGGAAGGACTCTGGCAGTATCGTCAATCGGTTGACATAATTCGGCAATTGATGAGCAACCGCATGTTTCCATTGACGATGGACGGCCTGGAACGCGGCATGCGCGTATTGAGCAAATAAGCGCGACGACGTCGCTGGACTGTCATTACGCGATGATATTTTAGCGGCGCAGAGATAAAAATTTACTCAGCGCCACTACTATCTGCGACTGCTCCAGGTAGAGGCCAAGAAAGCCGTCACATCCGACTTGCCGGGCCCGGACATGGTCGTAGACAAAGTCTTTTTCAACCAGCAGGACGACGGCGATTCTGGTGTTTTTATAGTAGCGCTTGATGGTCGCGCATAATTCATAGGGGTCGATATTCGGCAGTTGTGGATTGATCAGCACAATCGAAATCGCTTGCTTGGCATACACCTCCGCAGCAGCATCCCCACTTCCGGCCCACTCGACCGGCACAACATGATGCGCGATGGCCATAGCGAGGTCGTCGCGAAACGTCGATTGTTTGTCGATAACCAGAATACGATCCATCTGCGGCGACTGTACCCGCATTCTCTCGTACTCGACCGGATCGGTCAGGTCGAGATCGAGACGCTCGCGCCGACGCCGCTCCGGCGCGCCGTTCGCCAGCGCAACATCAGCAGGATTTTGCTTGGCCAGCATGATCAAACGGCGATCAATCAGGCTGTCCAGAGCATCGAACAGTTTGAGCCAGCGGATCGGTCTGCCGACTGTGGTATAAGGCAGTTCCAGATCAGGCTTACCCACCAGCAAGGCTGGTCGCAAGTTGTTCGGCTCCATGTCGGCGAGTGTTGCCAGCGCCTTGAGATCATCGGCGTTGACCAGATACAGGTCTGGTTCTTGCAGGCTCTCTGCGCACAAACGATGGTATTTTTTTCTCGGTTCTGCTCCACCGAGAATGTGGCGTCGAAAATATTGATTTCACGAGCCGAAAAACCGATGCAGCGGATGGCAAATGGTAGGTTATGATTTTTCATCTTCTATCTTCTTATTTCCTGGCTGGCGGAAACGCGCCAGCACATGATAGCAGTGTCTTTATTTGCAATTTATTTTTATCAACATAATGTGCAAAACAACAACATTTCATTGAAGAAAAATCAACTTCGTAATTCTCGAAATTTATTAATGATCACACAATATTTCGATGTCGATGCAAGGCTCAGACAACGCGCCGGGATTTTTTCATTAGAATGCGCACAGGATAATTACTCGCAACATGCATTTTAGTTGCAAATAAACAATTAAATACACTTAACCCAACAAAGCTGAATGGCAACCAAAAAATCATCGCAGTCTGACTATAGCGAATCATCGATCCGTGTGCTGAAGGGCCTGGAACCGGTCAAGCAACGACCGGGCATGTACACCCGTACTGAAAATCCGCTGCATATCATCCAGGAAGTTATTGACAACGCCTCGGACGAAGCGCTTGGCGGGTTTTGCAAGAATATCCTGGTCACTCTCAACGCCGACGGCAGCGTCAGCGTTGACGATGATGGCCGCGGCATCCCGGTCGGCCTGCATCCGGAAGAAAAGGTCCCAACGGTAGAAATCGTGTTCACGCGATTGCACGCCGGCGGTAAATTCGACAAGGGCAGCGGCGGCGCATACGCGTTTTCTGGCGGCTTGCACGGGGTCGGCGTATCGGTAACTAATGCCCTCTCGTCGCGCCTGGAAATCACCGTCTGGCGAGAAGGTGGCGTACATCAGATGGTGTTCGCCGACGGCGACGTGATCGAAAAGCTCAGCACCCGTCCGATTGGTCGTGACGATAAAAAATCCGGCACACGCGTGACTGCCTGCCCGAACCCGAAATACTTCGATTCACCGGCCATCTCGCAGCCGGAATTGCAGCGCCTGCTGCGCTCCAAGGCGGTGCTGCTGCCGGGCGTCAAGGTGACGCTACTCAATGCCAAGAGCGGCGACAGCCAGACCTGGCAATACGATCAAGGCTTGCGCGGTTATCTGATGGAATCGCTGGCGCAATCGTCAAATGCGGAGCCGCTGATCCCGCTGTTTGAGGGTGAGCAATACGCCGGTGCCGATACCGAAGGTTTTGCTGAAGGTGAAGGTGCGGCATGGGTCGTGGCATGGACCGAAGACGGTGCCATCGTGCGCGAATCCTATGTCAACCTGATCCCGACTTCAGCCGGCGGCACGCACGAATCGGGCTTGCGCGAGGGCTTGTACGGCGCGGTCAAAAGCTTCGTCGAAATGCACTCGCTGCTGCCGAAGGGCGTCAAGCTATTGCCGGAAGACGTGTTTGCGCGCGTCTCTTTCGTCTTATCGGCCAAGGTACTGGACCCGCAATTCCAAGGCCAGATCAAAGAACGCCTGAATTCGCGCGATGCCGTGCGCCTGGTCTCCACCTATACCCGGCCGGCGCTCGAATTGTGGCTGAACCAGCACGTTGAATACGGCAAGAAACTGGCCGAGCTGGCCATCAAGCAAGCCCAGAACCGCTTGCGCTCGGCGCAAAAAGTCGAAAAGAAAAAATCCTCCGGCGTGGCAGTATTGCCGGGAAAACTAACCGATTGCGAATCCAGCGACATCAGCCGCAACGAGCTATTTCTGGTCGAGGGCGATTCGGCCGGCGGCTCGGCTAAGATGGGGCGCGACAAGGAATTCCAGGCCATCCTGCCGCTGCGCGGCAAGGTACTCAATTCCTGGGAAACCGAGCGCGACCGCTTGTTCGCCAACAATGAAATCCACGATATCGCGGTGGCCATCGGCGTCGATCCACACGGCAAGAATGACCCCGTCGATTTCAGCAGCCTGCGTTATGGCAAGATTTGCATCCTGTCCGATGCTGACGTCGACGGCTCGCATATCCAGGTGTTGCTGCTGACCCTGTTCTTCCGCCACTTCCCGCAACTGATCGACCGCGGCAACATCTGTATTACCAGGCCGCCGCTGTATCGCGTCGACGCCCCGGCACGCGGCAAGAAGCCGGCGCAAAAAATTTACGCGCTGGACGATGGTGAACTGGAGGCGACAGAAGACAAATTGCGCAAGGACGGCGTCAAGGACGGTGCCTGGAGCATTTCCCGCTTCAAAGGCTTAGGTGAAATGAACGCCGAGCAACTGTGGGAAACCACGATGAATCCAGACACTCGCCGGCTGCTGCCGGTGATGCTTGGCAGCTTCGATCTGGAGGCATCCGAAAACCGTTTCAATATGTTGATGGGTAAAGGCGAGGCCGCAGCGCGCCGCGCCTGGATCGAAGAGCACGGTAACGAGGCTGAGGCGGATATCTGATGCGTTATCGATTAGCCAAGCCAGCGTATTTATCGGCAAAACGTATTATGATGGACGCAGATTTATCATCCGCCCGCTCCCGCGAGCCGCTGGCGAACGGCGAAGGTCCCAGCCTGCAATGCCAGTCATCCCCGCAGCATGCGTCCACGCAACGCCAAAGCACGTTGGTTTTGCCCATGATTTTTACTCCCGGCCGCGGTGCGGGCGGCAAATTCAAAGGACATTGCCTTTCATGAACACAGCAATAACAACGCCGACAGCGTTGGTGACAGAGCGCAGATGAGAAATCTTCGCTGTCATCTGGGCCAGGTCTTTCTGGCGCGAGTCGTCACAGCAGTCATGCTAACGCTGGTGCTGCTGAGCGCGGCTGGTATTGCGCGTGCGGATATCTATGGCTACATCGATGCGGATGGCGCAGGGCATTTTTCGACCGAAAAGCTGGATGACCGGTATCAACTTTTCATGCACGGCGACGCTGCTTTCGACTCGTCGCAAGTGACGACCGACCGCCCCGCGCCGCTCAATCAGAAACTGCGCGACAGCCCTCTGTTTAGTTATCTGTCGCAACATCCCAACCTGAAGAAATACGCAGCGCTGGTGGAACAGGCGGCACATGAATTTGCGCTTGAGCCGGCGTTGCTGAAGGCGGTGATGGCCGCTGAATCAGGCTTCGATCCTGGCGCGGTCTCGCCCAAGGGCGCGATCGGCCTGATGCAAATCATGCCGGCAACCGCCGAACGCTACGGCTTGAGCGGTGACCACAAAAAACCTCTTGCCCAAAAGCTGACCGATCCACGTACCAATATCCGCCTTGGCGCACGTTATCTGCGCGACTTGCGAAATATGTTTCCGTCGCGGCAAGACTTGGTGATTGCATCCTATAACGCCGGCGAAGGCGCGGTACAGAAGTACAACAATCAGATACCGCCATTTCCGGAAACACGCAACTACGTGCAGCTAGTACGCCAGTTCTATCAATTGTATAAACCGACATTCGGCGGGATCGCCATCAGCAGCAACGGTGACAGCAGCGGCAGCAACCTGAGGCGCGTCCATCTGGTGCTTCCGGGGCGCAGCAACATGCCGCCGCCGTTGACTGCAGCCAGCGCCCGGCTCAATCCGCCTGCCATGCCGTCAATACCATTAACCACAGCCACACCCACGGCGGCAACGCCTTTTATCGAATAATTTGCTGAATCTCCATGACTGACCAAAACGATCTATTTGCCCCCCCGGATACTCCTTCCCCTGACGCAGAATCGTTAACGCTTGCCACTTTCGCCGAACGCGCTTACCTCGATTACGCGATTTCCGTTGTCAAGGGCCGTGCCTTGCCGGACGTCTCAGACGGCCAGAAGCCGGTGCAACGGCGCATCCTGTATGCGATGAACGAACTCGGCCTTAACGCTGCCGCCAAGCCGCGCAAATCGGCGCTGGTGGTCGGCGACGTACTGGGTAAGTTGCACCCGCACGGCGACCAGTCGGTGTACGACGCGCTGGTGCGGATGACCCAGGATTTCTCGCTGCGCTACCCACTGGTCGACGGCCAGGGTAACTTCGGGTCACGCGACGGCGATGGCGCTGCGGCAATGCGCTATACCGAAGCGCGTTTGACGCCGATTGCCCGCCTGTTGCTGGAAGAAATCGATATGGGAACCGTCGATTTTCAACCCAATTACGACGGCTCGACCGAAGAGCCGCGCCTGCTACCGGCGCGCCTGCCGTTCGTGTTGCTGAACGGCGCCTCCGGCATCGCAGTCGGCCTGGCCACCGAAATTCCAGCGCATAATCTGCAGGAAGTCGCCAAGGCGGCGGTGGCGCTGATCCGCAATCCGGCGCTGAGCCATGCAGAACTGATGCAGATCATCCCCGGCCCGGACTTCCCCGGCGGTGGCCAGATCATTACCTCGCCCAACGCGATTTCGGAAATGTACGAGAACGGTCGCGGCAGCCTGAAAGTGCGCGCCACCTGGAAAATCGAGGACCTGTCACGCGGCCAGTGGCAGGCTGTTGTGACCGAATTGCCGCCTGGCGCATCCTCGCAAAAAATCCTCGAAGAAATCGAGGATCTGACCAATCCGAAAATCAAGCTCGGCAAAAAGACCCTGACGCCGGAACAGCTGGCGCTGAAGACCTCCATTTTGTCGGTACTCGATACCGTGCGCGACGAATCCGGTCGCGATGCGCCGGTACGGCTGGTGTTCGAGCCGAAGTCGAAGAATCTCGACCAGACCGAGTTTATCAACATACTGTTGGCGCACACCTCGCTGGAAAGCAGCGCTTCGATCAACCTGGTGATCATCGGTGGCGATGGCCGTCCGCGCCAGAAGAGCCTGGGCATGATTCTGCGCGAGTGGATCACTTTCCGCTTCGCCACCATCACACGCCGCTCGCAATACAAGTTACAGAAAATCGAAGACCGTATCCATATTCTGGAAGGCCGCGAAGCGATCCTGCTGAATATCGATAAGGTCATCAAGATCATCCGCGAATCGGATGAGCCAAAACCGGCGCTGATCGCCGAGTTCAAATTATCCGACCGTCAGGCCGAGGACATCCTGGAAATCCGCCTGCGTCAATTGGCGCGCCTGGAAACCATCAAGATCCAACAAGAGCTGGCCGAGCTGCGCAATGAAAAAGCCACATTGCAAGACCTGCTCGACAATCCTGCATCGATGAAGCGCCTGGTGATCAAGGAGATCGAAGCCGACCAAAAGCAGTTCGGCGATGCACGTCGAACATTGATCGAAGCAGCTGAAAAAGCCGTGGTGGAAACCAAGGTGGTGGATGAACCGGTCACCGTCGTCATTTCGCAAAAAGGCTGGATTCGGGCGCGTACAGGCCATGGCCATGACGCTGCCCAGTTCGCATTCAAGGCCGGTGATGCACTGTACGGCGCATTTGAATGCCGCACCGTCGATAACCTGCTCACCTTCGACTCCAACGGCCGCATCTATTCGGTGGCGGTATCGACGCTACCGAACGCACGCGGCGATGGCGTGCCGATCACGACCTTGATCGACCTTGCCAGCGGCAGCAGCGTCTTGC
Organism: Collimonas sp.; assembly: GCF_044339385.1. Classification (NCBI taxonomy): domain Bacteria; kingdom Pseudomonadati; phylum Pseudomonadota; class Betaproteobacteria; order Burkholderiales; family Oxalobacteraceae; genus Collimonas; species Collimonas sp. The sequence continues at coordinate 8,615 of NZ_JBIIVN010000101.1, forward strand.
ACTATTTTGCCGGGCCATCAGAGCGCACATTATTGCTGGCATCATCGGGCGGCTATGGCTTTACCGCCAAGATCGGCGACATGCTGAGCCGAGTCAAGGCCGGCAAGGCATTCATCACGCTCGACGCGGGTGACCTGTCGCTAGCGCCGCAGCCACTCGACAGCAGCGTCAGCGCTATTGCCTGCCTGTCGGAAAAGGGACGCTTGCTGGTATTTGGTTTAGACGAATGCAAATCGCTCAGCAACGGCGGCCGTGGCGTGATCCTGATGGAGCTCGAGAGTGATGAGAAGCTGCTGGCGGCGCAACCGATCAGCCAGCGCGGCGTCGTTGTGTCTGGCAACGGCCGCGGCGGCAAGGCGCAACAGGTGGCCTTGTCGGCATCCGGTCTGGCACCGCATATTGGCAAGCGCGCCCGCAAAGGCAAAGTACTAGAGTCAAAACTGAAGCCGCTGACACTGACCGCGCAGACCTGATGTAGAAGCATCCGTAGGGTGGACAGGAAGTTCTACCCGCCCTACAGATCTGATTTAGAAACAATTAGAACAATTAGAACAATTAGAACAATTAGAACAATTAGAACAATTAGAACAATTAGAACAATTAGAACAATTAGAACAATTAGAACAATTAGAACAATTAGAACAATTAGAACAATGAGCTTCCCCCGAAATTTAGTCTTCCTGAGCTTCCCCCGAAATTTAGTCTTCCATAGGTAACGTAAAATCAACGATCCTTTGGAAAGACCAGCAATGAAGAAGATACCAAAACAGATGTACACGGCGGAGTTCAAGGAGCTAGCCGTGCA
>NZ_JBIIVN010000102.1:0-9376 GCF_044339385.1 Collimonas sp.
ACGGCTAGCTCCTTGAACTCCGCCGTGTACATCTGTTTTGGTATCTTCTTCATTGCTGGTCTTTCCAAAGGATCGTTGATTTTACGTTACCTATGGAAGACTAAATTTCGGGGGAAGCTCACAGCACCTGTGCATTTGCATTCGCATTCGCTGGACTTTTTTTATCGACAGACATATTCGCCCAGCGGATAAGCATTTGTGATGGCGCAGGTGCTGCTGCTGGTACTGCTTACTTATCGGACGGCGCCTCAATATCAACGACCTGCCAAGGTACATTGAATACAAATCCTGGCGTAGTCATAGCAAGCACACCTGGTTTTATTAATCCGACCAATCCAGGGATGTTGTTCAACGTTGGTAATGGAGGGGTTGACATTTATGCGAGTCGTCTGTCTGTTATTGGCGGGCCGCTTTCAATGAGAGCGGGTAAGATCACAGACCTCAGTGCGGGCACGGCGCCGACCGATGCCGTCAATGTCAGTCAACTCAATTCACTGTCGACTTCAACCTCGATTCGACTCGATGAGACCACCAGCAACATTACCTCATTATCGGCAGGCATCAGCACCAACACCAGCAACATCGCCTCGCTATCGACCGGCATCGGCACCAACACCAGCAACATCGCTTCGCTATCGACCGGCATCGGCACCAACACCAGCAACATTAATTCGCTATCAACTAACGTTGCATCAATATCGACTGGACTGGGACAACTGACGTCCCTCTCAGTGAGCCTCTCGGGTGTAACTGCATTATCAACGTCTTTGGCACCACTGACGACGGCATCTGAAGCCGCTGCGGCTAATGGCGCGACGATTGGCACCACTACGATCGGCAGCGCCAACAGCGATGGGACGGTGCAAACCCGCGGCGCCACCGGCACGACCATCCATAACGTGAACGCCGCCACCTGCAGCATCGCCAACGGCATCGACGCTAGCGCCAATGGCTTGTGCGCTCAGGCAAGCCAGGATGGCGCCACCGCATTAGGTTCGCATGCACAAGCGGCCGACACCAATACTACGGCAGTCGGCTTCCGCGCCCTCGCTTCGCAAGCCGGCTCGGTCGCCATCGGGAACGATGCCCAAGCCACTGGCGACCCTACCGTCGCTATCGGCCAGAGTTCGCGCGCCACCGGCAACCAAACGGTAGCGGTAGGTGCCAGCGCGCAAGCGACGGCGAACAACTCGACGGCAATCGGCTCTAACGCCCGGGCGATTGCGGATAATTCCGTGACGATAGGCGCCAATTCCTTGGCCAACCAGGCCAACACGCTGTCGGTTGGTTCTGCTGGCAGCGAGCGCAGAATCATCAATGTGGCGCCGGGCATTAATGCCACCGACGCGGTGAATGTCTCGCAACTCAACGCCGTGCAAAATCAAATTGCTGATGTGCAGCGAGTCGCTTACTCCGGTATTGCTATGAGTATGGCATTGACAGGAGCAGTCATGCCATCGTTAGAGGCTGGGGAGAAAGGGCTTGGCGCAGGTATCGGCTCCTACCAGGGGTATACTGCCCTGGCATTGCAATTTAAAGCGGTTAATAAGACCGGTAATAGTGCTTGGGGCGCAGGAATCAGTACAACCGGAAGGAATACGGGTTTGACCGCGGGCTACGGCTTCAAATGGAAATAATCCATTCCACGGAAAAATCAACAATATTCATCCTGAGCACCGCACTAAACAGAGCTCAGGCGCACAAGAAAGCTGTACTTATTGCTGCAGCGGCTTTGCCAGCGCTTGGCATCGCGCCTCAATAAAGGGCGGCCCGGCCGAAAATTCGACCGGGCCGTGCAGACCTTATATAAACGTGATGCTTAGTGGCGTCGCCTCGGCACGCTGAAAAAAGACCTTAACGGCACAACATTGTGCGGCCTGAGACATATTTCAGACATAACCGGAACCGCCCGAAGCGACTCCTCAGCAGAAGTATTCCAATCAATTTCCAGCCACGGTCATGCTTTCAATGAGCACTGAACCAGTCTGCTTGGTACCGCGAATCAACGTATCGGCACCAATGGCGACGATCTGCGCCAGCATATCTTTCATGTTGCCAGCAATCGTGATCTCCTCGACCGGGTACTGGATCACGCCCCTCTCAACCCAATAACCGGAAGCGCCGCGTGAATAATCGCCAGTGACGTAATTGACGCCCTGCCCCATGAGTTCCGTCACCAGCAAGCCGGTATCCAGTTTCTTCAGCATCGCCTTGAAATTATCCGAGGATTTAGTCAGCGAAGACGTCATGCTCAGGTTATGCGAGCCGCCGGCGTTGCCAGTGGTCTTCATGCCCAGCTTGCGAGCCGAATAGGTCGACAGGAAGTAACCCTGCACCACGCCATCCTTGACCACCTGACGGCGCTGGGTCTTGACACCCTCCTCGTCGAACGGTGCCGAGCCAACCGCGCCCACCACATGCGGATCTTCCAGGATCTGAATATGCGGCGCAAATACCGATTTACCCAGCGTATCCAGCAAGAACGTCGACTTACGATACAGCGCACCGCCCGATACCGCCTGCACGAAGGCCCCCAACAACCCCGCCGCCAGCGGCGCCTCGAACAACACCGGACACTTGCGGGTATCGAGCTGGCGCGCATTAAGCCGCGCCAATGCCCGCTCCGCAGCGTAACGGCCGATCGCTTCCGGCTGCGCCAGTTGCTGCGGGTCGCGCATCGACGAGTACCAGTCGTCGCGCTGCATGTGGGCGCCTTTACCGGCAATCGGCGCTACTGAAATGGTATGCCGCGAAAACGGATAACCGCCCATGAAACCGCGTGAGTTGGCACTGACGAAGTGCGATTGCTGGGCGTAGACGCCAGCGCCTTCGCTGTTGGTGATGCGCTTATCGACTGCAAATGCGGCAGCTTCGCAACGTTTTGCCAATTCGACAGCTTCTTGCGCCGAAATCAGCCACGGCGAGCATAATTTCAAATCTAACGGGCTCATTTCCAAAGTATCAACATCTGGTAAGCCGGCACAATCGTCTTCAGCAGTGAAGCGAGCGATGTTGTAGGCAGCCTCAACGGTATCCTGCAACGCCTTGGCGGAAAAATCGGAGGTGCTGGCATTGCCGCGCCGGGTGTGGCCGTCCTCGCCCAGGTACACGGTGACCCCCATGCCCTTGTCCTTGTTTTGCTCGATAGTCTCGACGCTGCCCTTGCGCACACCGACAGAGAGCCCGCTGCCTTCACTGATCTCGACAGAGGCGCCGGAGGCTCCTTTTTCCCGCGCGTAACGCAATACGTCCTGCGCAAGTTGTTGCAACTGCTCTTGGCTATGAATGAATACGGAGTCGCTCATGGGTCGGTTTTCTTTGAATAAAGGATAAAAGGGTTATCATAGCAGTCGTTTACAGTATGGAAGTACCCTTAACATCATGCCAAATCCCAATCGGGGCTCCTGCGGCTTTCAGTCCAGCGAGTTCGAACAAGAATACGACCGTCCCTCCAAGTCCCAGCTCAAGCGTGAGATGACTGCATTGCAGAAGCTCGGCGAAGAGCTGATTGCAGAATCGCGCGACCGCGTCAAACGGGTGCCGATGCCGGAAGATGTGTGCGACGCCATCCTCGAATGCCAGCAGATCAAAGACCACGAAGGACGCCGCCGCCAGACGCAATACGTCGGTAAGAAAATGCGCAGTTTGGAGCCGCGCGAAATTGCTGAAATCCAGAAAACTCTGGATAGCTGGCGCGGCCTGTCGAAAGCCGACACCGCCGCCATGCACGCATTGGAGCGTCATCGTGATCGCCTGTTGAAAGACGACGGTGCGCTGACCGAATTGCTGGCCCAGCACCCGGAACTCGACGTGCAGCAGGTACGCACGATGATCCGCAATGCGCGCAAGGAACAGGCTGAGAACAAGCCGCCGAAGGCGTATCGCGAAATTTTCCAGTTGCTGAAGGAATTGCAAAAATCTTCCGCGCACCACGGCGAAGACGACGGCCGGCAGGACGATGAGAACGATAGTGAAGATCAGTACGATGAGCACAACTAGCCTGAAAATCGGTCTGCTGTCGATCTCCGATCGGGCCAGCACAGGCGTCTACCAGGGCCAGGGCATTCCAGCCCTGCAGGAATGGCTCGGCGCTGCACTGAGCAGCCCATGGCAAGTCGAAACCCGGCTGATCGCCGACGAACAGGCGCTGATCGAACAAACCCTGATCGAGCTGGTGGACCGGCAACGTTGCCATCTGGTGCTGACCACCGGCGGCACCGGCCCGGCACGGCGCGACGTGACGCCGGAAGCCACGCTGGCGGCAGGCACCAAAGAAATGCCCGGCTTCGGCGAACAGATGCGGCAAATCAGCCTACAATTCGTGCCGACCGCGATCCTCTCGCGGCAAGTTGCGGTGATCCGCGAAAGCGCCGATCATGCGGCCCTGATCCTGAATCTGCCAGGCCAGCCAAAATCGATCAAGGAAACTCTGGAGGGATTGAAGGATGTCGACGGCAAGCAAAAAGTATCAGGCATATTTGCCGCGATACCTTATTGCATAGACCTGATCGGCGGCCCATACATAGAAACCAACGATGCGGTGTGCAAGGCGCTCCGGCCGAAATCGGCGCTCAAACCTGGCAGCGCATAGGCGTTCTTTTCGTCCAACCACTTTAGCAAACAGTCCTGATGCTGCCGACGGTCCGCTGCTACTCCGGTCTGACACCAGCCCTACCGCTGGGGACATCGATTGTGCCGCCGGTTGTGCCGCTGGTTGTGCTGCCAAGCGCAGCCCGACAAGCGTCACAAACGCTGCACCGGCTCAACGCATACCCGTCTAACCTCGACCAGCACCGCTGCCGATCTGCTGTTTGCGGCACGCGTCAAGCAATTGGCCGGAGCATCGCTGCGCATCGAGACCGAGCAGGACGAACCCAGGGCGCTTACCAATTGCGCCCGGCCGGCAATCGAACAACAACTCGGCTAACTCCAGCTGCACCTGCGCTATGTCACGCCATGGCCGCCATCGGCCAACTGGTCGGCAAAGCCGCCAGCGATCTGAGCCGCCACCAACGATCAACCTTTTATCACCTCTTCGGAACAACTCATGTCTAGCACGCTCAAAACCCAGGAAATTTCTACCTCAGACAAGCCGACCGCTGCCGTCATCTGGATGCACGGCCTTGGTGCCGACGGCTCCGATTTCGTACCGATCGTAAAGGAACTGGATCTGCGCGGCTACCCCGGCATCCGCTTTGTCTTCCCGAGCGCGCCAAGCATGCCAGTCACCGTCAACAACGGTTACGTGATGCCGGCCTGGTATGACATCTTTAGCAGCGACCTGGTGCGCCGCGAAGACGAAGTCGGCTTGCGCAAATCGCAGTTAGAAATTGAAGCCCTGATCGCGCAGCAGATCGCGCTTGGCATCAACGCCGACAAGATCGTCATCGCCGGCTTCTCGCAAGGCTGCGCGATGACACTGCAAACCGGCCTGCGCTACCCGCAAAAACTGGCCGGCCTGATGTGCCTGTCGGGCTATCTGCCGCTTAGCGAGAAAATAGCCGCCGAGCGCCACGCCGCCAACCAGCATACCCCGATTTTCCTGGCTCACGGTCGCGTCGATCCGGTAGTGGTCGTCGACCGCGCAGAAAAATCGCGCGCTCTGCTGCTGGAACTTGGTTATTCGGTGGAGTGGCATGAATACATGATGCCGCACTCAGTTTGCGCGGAAGAAGTTGCAGATATCGGAGATTGGCTGCGCCGCGTACTAGGTTGAATCCCGGCTCATATCAAGCGCAACTCAGCACAAAAAAGAAGGCTCGCAAGAACTGCGGTTACACCGGCTTAGTGCTCATGGCGCTACAGGCGTGTAACCCGCATCGCGTATGGCTTGAGCCAACTCATCTGGTGATGCCTTGCTCTCGATCAACACGCTACGTCCTTCTATCCTGACATCAACCTTGGCGCTGCTATCGATGCCGTTGATGGCTTTGCTTATGCGGCTGGCGCAATGGCCGCATGTCATATCTTGCACATTAAATTCAATCATTTTTCTGCCCCGCTTAGATTGATTGGTGGGTTGGTTCAGGATCTCGACTATAAACCTTCCCATTGCGGCAAGGTCAAGCGCCAGTTGATAAAACCAGCCGATAAAAATAGTCGACAAAATTAGCCGGGAAAATAGTAAAAAAACATCAACTCCAGCGATCAACGGCGCTGCCGTGGTGTGACTGGCTCGCCGTCCCCCAACTGCCCGCCGCGCCACGGGCTGTTACAATTTCGCTTGACCTTACCATCATGGGAAGGCGCATCATTGCAACATATTCTACTCACCAGACAGCCCATCATGAGCGGCACCAACCTACCCCAACTGCGCGAATTCCGCCTGCCAATCGACGGCATGAGCTGCGCGTCATGTGTCTCCCATGTCGAGAAAGCCCTGCGCAAGGTCGCAGGGGTGCGCGATGTCAGCGTCAATCTGGCGACTGAACTTGCCACCGTCCAGGCGGACGCCGGCACTGCGATTGGCCAACTGGCGAGCGCCGTAGAGCAAGCCGGATACCAGATAAAGCAGCAAGAAATCATCCTCGATATCGCCGATATGCACTGCGCATCGTGCGTTAGCCGGGTTGAGAAAGCCCTGCATAAAGTGGCAGGTGTGCGAACCGTGGCGGTCAACCTGGCCACCGAAAAAGCCACGCTGACCACTGCTGGCGCTGTGCCGTCAGAGAGCCTGATTGCTGCGCTCAAGGCTGCCGGTTATGACGCCACAGTTCCAGCGGCCACTGCAACCTCAGCCTCCCCGGTAACCAAGAGCGCGCTGCCAGGATGGTGGCCGGTCGCGCTGGCGACGCTGTTGACTTTGCCCTTGATCCTGCCAATGTTGCTGATGCTTTTCGGCAGTAAATGGGCATTGCCGGGTTGGTGGCAACTGGTGCTGGCAACGCCAGTGCAGTTCTGGCTTGGGGCACGTTTCTACCAGGCTAGCTGGCGGGCGTTGAAGACCGGCAGCGGTAATATGGATTTGCTGGTGGCGCTTGGCACCAGCGCCGCATATGGGTTATCGCTATATCAGTTGCAATCGGCATCATCGCAGCATGGCGCAATGACGCACCTGTATTTCGAAGCATCGGCGGCAGTAATTACGCTGGTATTGCTTGGCAAATGGCTGGAAGGCCGCGCCAAGCACCAGACCGCCGATGCGATCCGGGCCTTGAACGCGCTGCGGCCGGAGCGCGCCACGGTGCGCCGCGATGGCGTTGATCGCGACATCGCCATCACCGCACTACAGATCGGCGACCTGGTGGTGGTGCGTGCCGGCGAACGCATCGCGGTAGACGGCGTGGTGACGGACGGGCTAAGCCATGTCGATGAGTCGCTGCTGACCGGCGAAAGCCTGCCGGTGGCCAAGCAAGCAGATGACCGCGTCACAGCCGGTGCCATCAACGGTGAGGGCTTGCTGCTGGTGAACACCACGGCCATCGGTGCCGAGACCACGCTGGCGCGCATCATCCGCATGGTAGAACACGCGCAGGCGGCAAAGGCGCCGATCCAGCACCTGGTGGATCAGGTCAGCGCGATTTTCGTGCCGGTGGTACTGGTGATTGCAACCCTGACTTTGCTCGGCTGGGGCTTGAGCACAGGCGACTGGCAACAAGCGGTATTGAACGCGGTGGCGGTGCTGGTGATCGCCTGCCCATGCGCACTGGGGCTGGCAACGCCGACCGCGATCATGGTCGGCACTGGTATCGCCGCTCGCTACGGGATCCTGATCAAGGATGCCGTAGCGTTGGAAATTGCCCACAGAATCGGCATCGTCGCCCTCGATAAAACCGGCACCCTGACCATCGGCCAGCCGACGCTGCTGGCCGCACTCCCCAGCATCGTCGGCCAGGAAGATATACTGCTGGCGCTGGCCGCCGCGCTGCAACGTAACAGTGAACATCCCCTGGCGCGCGCCGTACTGGCCGCCGCCAAACTGCAAGCGATTGCACCGGCAACCGATATCAGCCAGGCGAAGTCGGTAGCCGGGCGCGGCGTGCAAGCCAGCGTCGGCGACCAACAATGTTATCTGGGCAGTTCACGCTGGATGCACGAGCTAGGTGTTGAACTCGGCCGCCTCGCAAGCGACGCCAACACACTGGAAGCCGAAGGCCGCACGATTTCCTGGCTGGCGGCAGCCCAAGATGGCAAGCCGCCGCTGCTCATCGGTCTGCTGGCCTTCGGCGACCAGGTCAAGCCGAGCGCTGCCGGCGCTGTGCAACGCTTACAGCAGTTATCGATTCGTGTCGCCATGCTGAGCGGCGACAATCGCGGCAGCGCCAATGCGGTCGGCAAACAGTTAGGCATCCGTGAGATCCACGCAGAAATTCTGCCGGCCGATAAGGCCAGAACCATCGCCGAGCTGAGATCCGGCGGACACGTCGTGGCGATGGTCGGCGACGGCATCAACGATGCGCCGGCGCTGGCTGCCGCGGATGTCGGTATTGCCATGTCGAGCGGCACCGATGTCGCCATGCAGGCCGCCGGCATCACGCTGATGCGCGGCGATCCGAGTCTGGTGGCAGATGCCATCGACATCTCGCGCCGCACTTATTACAAGATCCGCCAGAATCTGTTCTGGGCTTTCATTTACAACCTGGTTGGGATTCCGCTGGCCGCACTGGGCTACCTGAACCCGGTGCTGGCCGGCGCGGCGATGGCTTTCAGCAGCGTCAGCGTGGCCAGCAACGCCTTGCTGCTGAAGCGCTGGCGGCCGGCGAGGCGATCCGACTCGTTGACATCATCAATATCCAAGGAGATCGAAAATGTCCGTTAATGCCATGACTATCGGCGATGCCGCGCTGGCCTCAGGCGTCTCAGCCAAGATGATCAGGCACTACGAAGAAATCGGTGTGATTCCGCAAGCCAGACGCAGCGATGCCGGCTACCGCACTTACAACGCGCGCGATATTCACCTGCTGCGCTTCATTCGTCAAAGTCGCCTGTTGGGATTTTCGATGAAACAGATTGCCGAACTGATCGGCCTTTGGGCCGATCAGTCGCGTTCCAGCAGCAAGGTCAAGCAACTGGCGCTGACCCATATCGCGGAACTGGATGGCAAGATTGGCGAGCTACAAACGATGAAAGCAACGCTAGAACAACTGGCCAGCCATTGCCACGGCGACGCCCGGCCCGACTGCCCGATTCTTGAAGGTCTGGCAAAACAAACCCGATAATCCAACCCAATAATCAAACGCAATCATTAAGCAAAATCATTAAGCACAATCATTAAGCACAATCATTAAGCACAATCATTAAGCACAATCATCAATGCTAAAATTTCCGCCATGAGCTTCCCCCGAAATTTAGTCTTCCATAGGTAACGTAAAATCAACGATCCTTTGGAAAGACCAGCAATGAAGAAGATACCAAAACAGATGTACACGGCGGAGTT